>JBJOPG010000348.1:0-3785 GCA_046050865.1 Cyanobacteriota bacterium | reverse complement strand
AGATATGATTCCTCCACAAATCCTCAACCGTCTCAATCAGATTTTTGACCAAGCCGAAGTCTACGCTATTTATGGCTCTAGCGAAATCAGTTGTATGGGCTGTACTTTTTTAGCGCCGAAAGCAGAGGAATTGTCCCAAACTCTAGTGGGCAAGCCCTTTGACCAGGTGCAGTTACGGGTCTTGGATGCTGAGCAGAAAGTAGTGCCTGTAGGGGTTAAGGGGGAAATTTACTTTGCGGGGGCAGGTATTACCCAAGGCTATTTGAATTTGCCTGAATTAACTCAGGAAAAATATGTTTGGCTCGATGGGCAACGTTTTTACCGCACAGGGGATCTGGGTCGCTTGACGGAATCGGGAAATTTACAAGTATTGGGCAGGGCGGATTTTCAGGTGCAAATTCGCGGTCTGCGGATTGAATTGGCGGATATCGAATCTAACTTAAACTTACATCCAGGGATTATTAACTCCATCGTAGTAGCACGGTCAGATCATAACCACGAGCTACAGCTTGTCGCTTATTTCGTGGCGGTAGATTCTGATGCTGTGCCTAAGAGCAAGGAATTGCGTGATTTTTTGGGGACAGTCTTACCTCAGTATATGATTCCGTTCCAGTTTGTGGTTTTAGAGCGGTTTCCCGTCAATTTGAATGGAAAAATTGATCGCCAGGCTTTACCTGCACCTGAATCGGTTAAAACTACATCCTATCTTGCTCCTCGCACGGAGATGGAGCAGCGATTGGTGGAGATCTGGGCGATGGTACTCCAGTTACCCGCCGCTGCGATCGCTGTTGATGATAACTTTTTTGCCCTCGGTGGACATTCTTTGTTAGCAGCTACTTTATCTGGGCAGTTGGAGCAAACTTTTCAGACTAAACTGCCTTTGGCAATTTTATTTCAAATGCCCACTATTGAAGAACAGGCAAGTTTCTTTGAATCCAACTTTGAATCTAATAGCAATCTCAAATCTTGGTCTTTGATGGTGCCTATTCAGGCTAAGGGAACTAAAATACCTTTATTTTTATTTCAAGGTGTCGGGATTTATTATCCGCTAGCCTTTAATTTAGGTGAAGATCAACCTGTCTATGGTTTATCCATTGAAATGATTGATGATTCTGGTCATTGGTTGAATCAAATTGCAGACTTGGCAGCTCTTTATATTAAAGAGATCAAAACTGTTCAGCCTAAAGGCCCTTACTATTTTGGTGGCTTATCTTTTGGGGGTATGGTTGCTCTAGAAACGGCTCAACAACTCCAAGCTGACGGGGAAGAAGTTGCTCTGTTGGCTTTATTTGATACTTGGGGCCCTAGTGCTTACACTCTCCATGCTCGTCATAGGAGATTGTTGACCCATTTAAGCAATTTTTCCCATTCAGTTCCTAAATATTTATTTTCTCGATTAACTAAGATCAAGCAAAAATTATCTTCAAAGGATCAATTCGTTGACCATCAATCGCTCAAAAATCTTCAAACGAAAAGAGAAAGACAATTAAACAATGTTGAGCAAACCTATTTTCAAGCCTGTCAAAATTATGTTCCCCAGTCATATTCAGGTAATTTAGCTGTGTTTAAATCGATGCAAACTAATGCTCGAATGTCTGCATTCGGTGACTTTGATCGTAAATTAGGCTGGAGTGAGTTAGCTACTGGAGAATTTGAGATGATTGAGATTCCAGGAGATCATTTAGGTATTTTACAAGAGCCAAATGTGGCGATTCTCGCTCAAGAATTACAGCGCTGTATGGCATTGTAGTCAAAGTGAGTGGTCAAAGTGAGTTTGACAAGCTTCCAATCTAGATTCACCAACCCAAAAAACCAGCAATTTGACTGGCTAAGGTCAGAGAATCGAAAGGTTTGTTAATTACACCTTTTGCTCCTGCATTGTAAAACCGACGGCGATCGCTTGCTTGAGCTTTTGCCGTGATAAAGATTGTGGGAATATGTTTGGTCTTAGGATTGAGCATTAGTTTTTCTAAGGTTTGCAGCCCATCTATATCAGGCATCATCGCATCTAGTAAAATGGCATCGGGCTGTTCGACTTCGGCGATCGCCACTCCTTCCATGCCGCCAGAAGCACTAAGCATTATCCATCCTGCCTCATATTCTAGGCAAAACTTAGCTAAGGTTTTAATGTCATCCTCATCATCAATAAATAAAATACGCTTTGGGTCCATGGAATTAGAAATTAACAGATCGTAATAAGTTGAAAAACTTCATGATTTTATCCAGCAATTATGATTATGTTGTGATTATTGACTATTGCCAGACCTAAATATTACAGCACTGATGAAGTTATGTTTGGGGTAAAGTAAAGAAAAAAGTACTGCCCTCGCCATAGATGCTATCGACCCAAATTTGCCCCTGATGTTGCTCCACAATGTGGCGACAGATCGCTAAACCTAAACCTGTACCTCCTTTTTGGCGAGAGTCGGAAGCATCTACTTGTTG
The DNA here is from genome assembly GCA_046050865.1 of Cyanobacteriota bacterium. Taxonomy (GTDB): domain Bacteria; phylum Cyanobacteriota; class Cyanobacteriia; order Cyanobacteriales; family Xenococcaceae; genus Waterburya. Next base: position 1,340 of record JBJOPG010000348.1, on the reverse strand, counting down.
AAAACGCTCAAAGATAGTTTCTAACTTATCTTTCGGTATGCCTCTTCCCCAATCTTGGACGGCAAAAAGAACATTTTGCTGAACTAATTGAGCTGAGATCAAAATGGTACTGTTGGCAGGGGAAAACTTGATGCCATTGCTAATTAGGTTACTTAAGGTTTGGACAAGGCGATCGCGATCAGCTAATAGTTCAATGGACTGGGACTTTGTTTTGAGAGTAATTTGCTGTTCGGCTGCCATTGGTGTAATGGTATCAATGGCTAGTTGAATCAACTCCGCACTATTGCAGGGTTGACGATTAATTTCATCCCTGCCCGACTCGATCCGTTCTAGGTCGAGAATATCGTTGACTAAACGGACTAAGCGATCGCCATTACGCAAAGCCATCTCTGCCATTTTTGCCCCTGACTCTGATAGCTTTCCTAAACGACCAGCGGCGAGTAATCCGAGCACACCATGGATTGCCGTTAACGGAGTACGCATTTCATGACTAGCAATGGAAATGAATTCACTCTTCATTTGTTCGATGGCTTTGCGTTCCGTAATATCTTCGATCAGGGAGAAAAACCCTTTCACCTCACCCTGAGAATTCAAATCAGGAATATATGTGGCATTCATCCAGTAGGAATTGCCGTTTTCCGCCACAGGCTGACTTTCAAAGGTGACTGCTTTTCCTGCTAAAGCGGTTTCAATATAAGGCAGCATTTGTTGATAGTTATGCTCTCCCACCAATTCTCGAATGGATTTGCCCTGCAAGCTGGAACGGGGTTTACCATACCAACTTTCGTAGGTACGATTGTTGTAACGATAGCACTGTTGATCGTCGATGTAGGCAATTAACACTGGTAAGGCATCGGTGATTAATCTTAATTGTTCTTCGCTGCGCTGAAGGGATTTTTCTGCTTGAATACGTTCGCTCACATCCATAATCGTTTCTAAAACCCTGAGCACCTTACCCTCAGAATTTACAGTGGGTTCTCCTCTACTTTCGATATATTTAATTTTACCGTTGGGCAATAGTAATCGATAGTTAAGTTCCCAAGCTTGTCCTTGTTGGTGTCCTGCCCGCAAAGTTTTTTTAACCAGGAGCAGATCGTCAGGATGAATGCGGTCTAAAATCTCTGCACAACTAGGCAATGGGTTGGCTGATGGCTCAAATTCTAAAATATTAAATAATTCTTTAGCTGAATCAAAAAATTAACAATCAAAAATTTAAAAACATGAAATCATTATTTACATCAATCTCATTCATAATGTCTATTTTTTGTTTGTCACAATGTTCATTTCAAAGCGACGAAATAATAGAAATACCACAAAGTAATCCAGAGTTAGCCGTTTAT
>JBJOPG010000347.1:0-2868 GCA_046050865.1 Cyanobacteriota bacterium | reverse complement strand
TCGTGCAAAATCCTCCTTAATGGTAGAGTTCTCGGCAGTAATTTTTAGTTTGCCCCCCTGTGGCATAGCATCACGGGCATTAACTACTAAATTCATCAACACTTGGTGCAGTTGATTAACATCACCATTGACTGTCCGCAGATTTTTAGACACACTTGTTGCTAATTCGATTGTTTTCGGAAAAGTTTGCTCAATAATTTGTTTGATTTCTGTGATTAAATGCCGAACTTGCACGCTCCCGCGCTCTCCTTCCATCCCCCGTGCAAAGGTCAGAATTTGTTTGACCAAAGCAGCTCCCCGTTGAGCGTTAGTTTCGATGATTTTGAAAAACCCTTTGGTTTGTTCGTCTACATCGGTTAATTTAAGGGGAAGTAACTTAGAGAAACCTAAAATAGGTGCGAGGATATTGTTGAGGTCGTGAGCGATCCCACCCGCCAATGTTCCTAAGCTTTCTAAGCGTTGAGTGCGGAGGAATTGAGTTTCTAGTAGTTTTTGCTCGGTGATATCAGTATCGACGCTGAGAATAGATCTAGGATTACCTGCTTCGTCTCTAACTAACGTCCAGCGACTCTCTAAGATCACTTCCTTACCTGTTTTAGCAATTTTGCGTAACTCTCCGTGCCACTCACCTGTTTCTAGTACTGTAGAATGGGCAGTTTCACCCGAAGCAGAGGCTTGTTCGTACAGGAGCGATCGCACATTTTGACCAATCGCCTCGGATGCTTGCCAACCATAAATTCTGGCTGCACCTTGATTCCAATATTGAATCCGACCTTCTAAACTTCGCACTAAAATTGCATCGGTTGTTATATCTAATAGGGCAGCTTGTTCGCGGATTGTTTGCTCTGCTTGCTTGCGATCGCTAATGTCTCGTCCTTCTGGAATCAGCATGACAACTTTTCCTGTTTCATCAAAAACAGGTTTCAGTGAAAAATCGACAAAAATAGAGGTTCCATCAGCCAAAATATGTTCTGCTTCAAAGCGAACTAATTCACCTGTGGCTGCTGTGATAATCGCCTGTTGTAATTGTTGTTGCAATTGGGGAGAATGCGACCACCATGGAGCTTGCCAAAAAGGTTGCCCGATTACATCAGCTGGTTCAGCACTGATCGCCTCTAATGCTGTCCGATTTGCTTCAATCAAAACACCTTCAGTAGTAAGCAGTCCGATAAACCCAAAAGTACCGTCAAAAATAGCCCGAAATTTCTGCTCGCTTTGTCTTAGAGCTTCTTCAGCTTCTTTGCGATCGCTGATATTTTTAGCAAAGCAGTAGTGTCCGATAAATTCTTGCTGTTCGTTGTATGCACAGATCATAAAAAGTTGCTTATAAAAAATAGAACCATCTTTACGGATTCCTCTGGTTTCCAGTTCTACTTTTCCTGCCTTAAGCATTTGCTGATACTCTGCCTTCACAGATTCTAGATCATCTCCATAAACGGTAATTTCCCAGTTCATCCCGATCATTTCTTCTACTGTGTATCCAACCAGACCAGCGTAGGCTTCGTTGACGAAAATGTAGCGTCCTTGTGCATCTAGCCGGGAGATACCCTCTACCGCATTGCTTAAAGCATTACTTATTTCTCGTAGTTGAATTTCAGCTTGTTTGCGATCTCTAATGTCGAAGCGAATTGCCAAATATTGAAATGGTTTGCCTGTTTCATCTAAAAAAGGCACAATTGTGGTATCTACCCAGTAAAAGTTCCCATCCTTGGCTTTATTTTTGATTTCACCTTGCCAAACTTGACCATTGGAGATCGTTCTCCAAAGTTCTTGAAAAAATTCGGCAGGATGATAGCCAGAATTAATAATTCGATGGGTTTGTCCGATTAATTCTGCTTTGTCGTATTGAGAGATCTGGCAAAACTGATCGTTAGCGTAAGTAATAATGCCTTTGGCATCAGTAATAGCCACAATTGCCGCTTGATCCAAAGCATATTTTTGGAATTCTAGCGATCGCAACGTTTCTTGAAGTGCTATTTCTGTCTGTTGCCGTTCGCTGATGTCGCGAGTAAAACAGCGGGTATGGATAAACTCTCCATTGCGCCAAGATACATTAGAATCAATCAAAACATCGCAAATTGAACCATCTTTACAGCGCAGTCGTGCTTGATAATTTTGCACTGTTTCATTGTTCGACAGTCGCCTCAAAAGTTCATCAATAACTGCTTGATCGGCATGAAACTCAGCAATTGATCGCCCGATATATTCTTCCTTAGCGTAACCTAGCATATCTAATTCAGCTTTATTTGCCCAAGAAATTGTGCCATCTGAAGCAACCCAATGCATTGGTAAAACTGCATTTTCAATAAAATCAGTAAGTTCTGTAGTTCGTTTTTGTACCTGGATTTCTAAGCTGTCATTAATCTGTTTTAATTCAGCTTCAGCCTGTTGTCGTCGGCTAATTTCTTGCTCTAAAGAGGCTGTTTTTTCGCCAATTTTTTGTTGCAGCAGATTAACTACATTCCATAACTCTACGGGATCGATCGCCTGTAACAAGTCAGTCTGTGTAATCAGCCCCTTTAATTCTCCTCTTGCTCCCGTGACTACCAAACGTCTGATCCATCGTTGCTGCATTTCACTTTGTGCCAGCCAAAGAGTGTCTTCGGGTTTGAGAGTGAATAAAGGAGTACTCATTAACTCATTTGCCCTAACAGTCGCCAAATTTAGCCCTAAAACTTGAAATTGAACTATATCTCTCTCAGTAATTATGCCAACGGGTCTAAGGGCAGCATCCTTGCCATTTTTAACCTTTACTTTTCTACTCTTTGAGATTTCTTCTACTATAACTACGCAACTAATGCGATGTGCATCCATCAGTTGAGCAATATTCAAAACTGATGCTGTCGATGGCGCGTGAACGATCTCTTT
>JBJOPG010000346.1:0-3807 GCA_046050865.1 Cyanobacteriota bacterium | reverse complement strand
AACCTCTATCGAGTCAAGGCGATCGCCACCCATTTAAGCCATAGTTATCTTCTCGGCAGCAATCTAACGGAAGCTAGTCTAGTAGGCTGTGACTTACGCTGGTCAAACTTGAGCTACGCTAATTGCCAGGGGGTGGACTTACAACGAGCAAAGTTAAGAGGAGCTAATCTAACTAGAGCCAATTTAACTAGGGCTAACCTATCAGGAGCAGACTTTCGAGGAACTAACCTGAGCCATGCCAACCTAAGTCATGCCAATCTGACTGGTGCAGCGATCGAAGATACAATTTTTGACAAGGCAATACTCACCTCTGCCATCATGCCCGATGGTACGAAACACTATTGACCCCTAAGAAACAAATCAGTCTGTTCAGACTGGGTAAAGGTTAAGGGGAAAGGGTTAAAGAGTAATTTGTTTCTTCTCTAAATATTACGAATCAAAATTTCGTTATTACTTTGCTTCTTCTAGTTGATCTAAACGGAGCCAAATGTTAGGAGTCGGTACATAAAACTGCACTAAAGCATAATCATCGCTCAATTCTAAGATCTGTCCTTTACTTTCAAATAGATAGGAGGGCAGACGCACATCACTTGCCTTAGCTTCGGTGCTACCTTCTAGCTTTTCTTTAATGACCTTGACTAGTGACCCTTTTTTGATGCCTGCCATAATTACTAATTGAAACTGTACTGATAATTCTTAAGTTTAGTATAGTTCTTAACGAAGCTTATTCTCCAAGAAAAATAAGAGTTAAGTCAAGAATTTAGCTGGTCAAAAATAATCTGCTATCCATTGTGAATAGTGGTTTTAGTCGATTGATAAAAATGATTGTCCTTTGTCACAACTTATCTTAAAGTTTTTCCTTAAGGGTTTGAGCGTTCTGGAAATAATTTGAGGTTTTTGGTAATATTAATTAGCTAAATTGACCTAAGTGTTTCTACTTAACTAGAAAACTTAAAACAACATAACTCTTATGTAGAGTCGGGGAACTCGCACCTTATAATTAATCGCCAAATAATCAGATAAAGAAATTTAGACCTCATTAGACCTAAAAATGTTAAATAAAAGACATAACTCTGTAGTTACATTAGCAATATTATTAACTTTGGTGGGTGTTTCCAAGCCAGCCAAGGCTGATCTTGTGGCGCAAGCTGGAGCAACATCTGCTACATTTACTGTTCCAGATAAATTACCCAAAGACTCTACCGTCAAAATTGGTGCCTCAAATAGTACTAGCAGTATTGGCACTAGTTTGCAAGAAGGTTTTTTGAACAAATATCCTCAAGCTAGGGTGAATATTGAGATTAAAGACTCCAGCGCTGCTTTAAAAAGTCTTGCCGAAGGCAAAGTTGACCTAGCTGCCATTGGTCGAGCCTTAACCGCCGACGAAAAAGCCCAAGGATTTGTCTCCGTACCCATTAGTAGAGAGAAGATTGCGATCATCGTCTCGAAGAATAATCCTTTTGAGGGAAATTTAACGATTGATCAGTTTGCCAAAATTTTTCGTGGGGAGATTACTGATTGGTCAGAAATTGGTGGTACTCCTGGTAAAATTCAACTTGTAGATTCCCCTAATAGTAACGATACTAGACAATCATTACCAAACTATGCCGTTTTTCAGTCAGCAGATTTCAAAACTGGTTCAACGGCAAGTCAATTAAAGGAAGATAATGTTGATGCGATGGTTGCTAAACTGGGTGCCAATGGTATTAGTTATGCCGTAGCTAATGATGTCATGAATCGAGATGATGTCAAGGTTGTTACGATGCATTCTACCCTGCCCGACGACCCCAGATATCCTTTCTCCGAGCCATTTAGCTTAATTTATCAAGGAACTCCTAGCAAAGCAGCGCAAGCCTACCTGGGATATGCCACCACAGAAGGTGGACAAAAAGTAGTTGCCAGTCGAGTCGGTTCTGTTTTAACGGCAGGAGTAGCTGCGACCGCTTCAGGAGTGGGGGTAAACTTAACTAATCCTGATAATCCTAAAAGTACTACAACGGCACCAGTTACTGGAGCTACGGCTACTGGAGATGTTGTCAAGAAAGGAACTGATGCTCTTTCAAATGGTAAAGATGCAGTCTCAGCTAATGCTAAGAAGGGGGCTGATGCTCTTTCAAATGGTAAAGATGCAGTCTCAGCTAATGCTAAGAAGGGAGCTGATGCTCTCTCAAATGGTAAAGATGCAGTTTCACCTACTGCTAAGAAGGGAGCTGATGCGATCGCCAATGGTAAAGATATCAAGGCTGTTGGTGATGCTGACAAAACTACGGCTGGGGTGACGGGAACAGACAAAAATGCCATAGCTAATGCCGATAGTGACTCAAAAGTTAATGCTGACGTAAAAGGCAGTGGTGCAATTAATCCTGATGTCAACGGTAGTGGTGAAATTAATCCCGATTTAAAAGGTAGCGGCGAAGTTAATCCTGATGTTAACAATAGTGGTGAGGTCAATCCTGACGTAAAAGGTAGCGGCGAAGTTAATCCTGATGTTAACGGTAGCGGTGAGGTCAACCCCGACGTTCAGGGAAGTGGTGAACCTCTATCCTCCAAAAATGGTGATGTTGATGGAGTTAATACTAAAGAGACAACAGTTGCTCCTGCGGAAACGGCAGATGCGGATTCAGGGGCAAAGGTAGCAGCAAAAAAAGGTCAATGGTGGTGGTGGTTGCTCCCGCTACTAGGAATACCTTTACTAGCAGCAGCCATTTTCGGTGGACGGGGCAAAAGTGATCAAGAACCCGCTCTAGACGATATTCCTAACATCAATAGTCTGGATAATGGCAGCGGTATGCCAAGGGGTTCTGGTGGTGGAGATATTCCTCCTGTGGGAGTCAATACCTCTGGTGGTCTAGGTAACGTTGTCGAAAATACTACAAATGCTGCATCTAACCTAGGTACTGCCGGTTTAGCAGCAGGAGGCGCAGCCCTAGCTGGTGGTGCCGCTGCCGCGGCAAATCTGGCGGGGAGAAGAAACAGAACGGAGAATGTAGCTGACGCTGATATGGATCTAGATCTAGATCTAGATTTGGATGAACCAGCCACCGTTGAAGAAATACCGTCTAATCCTGTTACCGAATTTACAGGTCAAGCAACTAAATTGCAGTTTGACGATCAATCTGAGGATTTAGAAGGAGATGGTAATTTTGACCTCGATGATGTGAATGCATCTATAGCTGACGATGTAGCTCTAGGGGGTGCAGCTGGCATTGGTGGTGTAGCGGCAGCTTCGGAATTTGCTCAAGATGCTGAAAATAGAACAGAGATTAATTTTGATACGGAAAGTCTCGATGTAGAAGACGTGGGACTAGATACCAATGTTGGTCAGAATGTTGCTCAGTTTACCACTGAACAAGCAACTGATTTAGCCCAAAGCAATACTGAGACAGATTTCGTTGAAGTAGTAGAAACTGATGGGGTAAATGGTGACGGAACTGTCGCCAGAGAATTTACAGGAGATTTTGTTCTGGAGGAAGAGAGCAAAGTTGATTTATCAACGGATGTCGATTTAGACCCCAACGCCGAAGGTACAGGCATCATTGATGGCGTGACTCAAGCAGGAGGAGCGGCGATCGCTGGCGGCGCAGCAGCAGCAGCCACAGGATTCTTTAACCGTGAAGAGAATACTACGGAAGACACAGGTATTGATGCCAGAATTGAAGTTCCCGATTCTGAACAAAATACTGATTTAAACATCGTAGAACAAGTTGATGAGGGCATTAATAATGTCTCTACCAACATCACGGAAAATGTCTCTAATCTGACAGGGAATATTACCGCTCCTGATCTAGATCCAAATCTAGATATCAA
>JBJOPG010000345.1:0-4409 GCA_046050865.1 Cyanobacteriota bacterium | reverse complement strand
CCTTTTTCCTTAACGCGATCGCGATAGATCCGCTTTTTTTCTAATTCGCCAATGCGCGCATTTACCGTCAACAATTGACTCCGTTGTTCAGGAACTCTTTCAATATCTGAAGCTAACTTTTGAATAGCATTATGCAACTGTTCTAGCTTTGCCCCTAGTTTGGCTTCTTCACGACTAATCTCTCGCTCTAAATCGTTTTTTTGCTTCAGCAAAGGAGAAATATACTGCTGTAGGCGATCTAACTCCCCAAGCTGTTGTAGAGCTATTTCCAGTCTAGTTAGAGCAGCTTCCACCTCTGGAGATTTTGCCAGTACTTTATTGATTTCTTGTTCCTGCTGTTCAATACTCTCGATGCGAGTTTGGATTTGATTAATCTCTAGATTTAACTGGTTTTTCTGCTGTGCTAGTTGTTTTTCTAGATTCTGTCTTTGTTGTTGAGCTTCTTGATGCGCGGCGAACTTTGCCGATAAATCTTGTTCTGACTGTTGCCAAGCTAATAGTTGATTGTGCCCTTGGGTAATTTCTGTCCCTTGGTTAATTAAATCTGTCAAAGCTGCCAATTGCCCTTTAATTCCTTGAATATCTTTCGTCGCGCGATCGCAATCTTGGGCTAAATTTTGTTGCTGACTTTGTTGTACGATTAACTGCTTTTCCCAAGTCTGACGCTGATATTCTACCCCTTGTAATTGTTGTAAACGAAGGCGATCGCTGTCTTGAGTCTTCTGTAATGTCCCTAGCTCCTGCTGAATCTGCACTGATTCTGCCGCAATTTCGACTCGTTTACCCAGTTCACTTTCCAAGGGGACTAAATTCTGTCGCAACTGTTCCAGCTTGACCTTATATTCCTTTGCCGTATCCTTCGCCTTCCCCGATAACTCTTCATAACGATCTAACTTCAAAAGATCTGCCAGAATCTGCTTTCGTTCACTGGGACGACGTAGCATAAACTCATCGGCTCTGCCCTGGCGCAAATAAGCTGAATTAGTAAAAGTGTCATAATCTAGCCGCAAACAGGCAATAATCTCGTCCTGAGTTGCTCGTAACCCCTTTGCAGTAATCGACCTAAAGTTTCCTGCCTTGGTTTCGATCTGAAATTCCAAAGAACTACTTTTCCCCCTGGTGCGGGATCTAATAACTCGGTAGACTTGCTGATTGCAGCTAAATTCAAAATCAACTCGAACATTATTGCCCCCGCCATGGATCACATCATCTTCCGTGGCGGCACGGCTTTTGCCCCACACGACCCAGGTAATTGCTTCCAATAAAGATGACTTCCCTGCTCCATTTGCCCCACAGATACAGGCAGTATGCAATCCTTTAAAGTTTAAAGTTGCGTCTCGATAACTTAGAAAGTTTTTTAAAGTTAACTGCAACGGAATCATGTCTTACCAGAATTTTTTTGTTTAAATAATGCTTATTAGTATCTTTGCATTAATTTATTCGTCTTAGGGTGGATTTTGTAGGATTTCAGCATTTTTTGGCTATCTGTTACAAAAATTCACGAACTTTTGTATGATCTAAAACAAAGTTTATCGAGGGCGATCGCCTTTTTAAAACCAGTCACGATCACCCTAACGTTGATCAAAAAAAATGCCTATTTCTGAGTTCTGCATCGAGCAACGTCAAAAAGAAAGACAAAAACTCAGAAAGACTTTACGGTTATGCTTTGCCTGTTCGGTCTTATTTCACGGTGTGCTGGCGTTAACTGTTACGGATTGGCGAAGTCAATCGCCTAAATCTCTCCAGACCAAAAAACCGATAGAAATAATAATGCTCCCACAACCCCAAGGGCGATCGCCTGGAATTGTCTCCACTACAGAACCCAAGCCAGCATCAAAACCTGTTCAAACTACTTCTGTACCTCCATCTAAAGCGAAACCATTATCTCCCAAAACCATTACCTCACCACCTAAAGTAGAACAGCCTCAACCCCCAAAAGTTCCACCTTCTGAGTCTGCTATCCCCAAATCTGATTCTCCTCCTGTATTAACGGCAACTCAGGCACCCGTAAAATCGCCAAAGGTTTTTGCTCAACCAAAGACAAATCATGATGTTAAACGTTGGGAAAATCCAGAACGTTCAACCAAGCCTCGTACAAATTCCCCTGCGGATCGCCATCTAGAAAAACCAGCGATTCCTCCCCACGATCGACCAGTCAAACCAGAAATATTCAAGAGACAAACTGATTCTGCTTCAATTCTTGACCCAAACAGCGATCGCCAGCGTAACCACTACAAAATACTTAATCTTGTTCGCAATCCTGGGAAATCTACTCAAGCTAAAAGTTCCCCAATAGTCACTAATTCTAGTTCTGGTAGTCCATCTAATGCTGAAAATAGCGCAACAGCAAGACAGAGTGTGGCACAGAACAACACCTCGACTACACAAGGCAATAATTCTACTGCTACTAATACCATCCCTGCTCAACCCAAAACACCACTGTCCATTAGCTGTGAAGAAAATTGCCAACCTGAATACCCCTCGATTTTAGACGGCGCCGAAGGTAGTGCGGGGATTCGGCTGACTATTAGTGAGGATGGTAAAGTTATCGATGCTACGGTTGCGGTATCCAACGGTAATCCCACATTAGATCGAGAAGCCTTACAAGCGGCAGAGCGCATGGAATTTAGTTCTATTGAGCGCGATCGCGCCATAGTACAGATTAATATTAGTTTTACCGTTCCAGACTCCGATAATTAAAATTAATCAGGCTTCAAAAAAATTGGGCGTTGCTGAATTGAAATATGAAAAATAAAATTTCTCATTGATGAAGATATCTTAAAAAGCTAATAGCTAATAGCTGAGAGCTAATAGCTATATGCGAAGCGGTATCCTTTAGGACGAACAGTAACACTATCAGTTTCATGCCTGGATTCATCAACGCCAAAAATTGAAGTATGACAATCGGTCTTTTGATTCCAATATTTTTAAATGATAGGTTTATAAATTGTTTTTGAGATTTATAAACATTAAGGCATAAGCAACAAAGAGTGAAACAGCAATTACGAGCCGGAATTGTCTTAAACCTATCGATATTATCAATACTCGGAATTTTTGATAGTTCAGCCTCTGGAACAGAATATCAAGTCGAACCTGAGTTAGGAGCAACCACTATTCAAGAATGGCGATTGGGCAAAGCCCATGCTTCGCGATCGCAGTTAGCCAATTTTCCCGTTGAAATAACAGGGATCGAAGTGAGATCGACAACTAAAGGAATTGAAATTGTCCTGAAAACTGCAAATGGTGAAATACTTCGAGGTATTATTTCTACCCAAGGAAACAATTTGGCGATCGATCTTCCCAATGCTCGGTTAAAGTTACCTGAAGATCGATTTGTGCGCCAAAATCCTGCTGAAGGCATCTCGGCGATTACCACGACAGCCCTGGGAAAAAATAAGATTCGAGTTATTGTTGCGGGAATTAAAGGCACACCCAGAGGAGAAACGATACGAACTTCTCAAGGTCTAACTATTAGCGTGACACCACCAGCATCAGTAGCAGATACAGCCGCACCACCAGACCAAGTAATTAATATCATTGTGACAGCTCAGAAACAGCCTGAAAAGTTACAGGATGTACCGATTAGTTTGACTACCCTGTCTCAAGAAGATATAAAAGATGCCAGAATCAACTCATTTCGCGATGTAACGGCGAATACGAGAGACAGCATTAGCTTTTTTATCGATGATGTTCCTTATGAAAATGTCCACCAGCTACTACCAGGAGCTTTATTTGACTTAGAAAGAGTCGAAGTCTTGCGAGGCCCTCAAAGCACTCTCTATGGACGTAATAGTGCAGCAGGGGTGGTTAATGTAATTAGCCGAAAACCGACTAATTCTCCAGAAATCACCCTTGATGCTAGTTATGGTAATTTTAACGAGCGTCAGCTACAGTTTTCAGCAAGTGATGCGGTTATTGATGATCGGCTGGCTTTTCGGATTGCAGGGGTTTACGATGCGCGGGATGGCTTTACCGAAAATACTTTCTTAGACGAAGATGCCAATAACCTATCTAGTATAGGGGGGCGAGGTAATCTGGTTTGGACTCCTTCAAAGCAGTGGAATATTTCTTTTAACGCTACTGGTGCAGCTAACAATGATGGTGACAATACTTATGTTCCGCTCAACCAAGAAAATCCTTTTGAAACCGAGTTAAATATTCCAGGGAATACAGATTTATCTATCAATACTCAATCATTACGAGTTGCCTACACAGGAACAGCATTTAATTTGACTTCAATTACTGCCCGCAATGGTAGTAATCTTAATTACAATGCTGATGGGGACTACAGCTCAGAAGATTTATTTGAATTTGATACTAGACAAGAAACAACTATTGTTAGTCAAGAGATTCGGCTACAGTCTCCCGATGATGCCGAACGATTGCGCTGGACAGTTGGCGGTTATTTT
>JBJOPG010000344.1:0-3845 GCA_046050865.1 Cyanobacteriota bacterium | reverse complement strand
TCCTTTTAAAGAGAACTTCCTCGCTAGTTTATCTGTCAAGGAAGAGATACTTAGATGACCAAAATCTCCTTGAACCTGATCGTAACCTGGCATAGGCTCATAGAGATTATTAGGTGATGTTTCTGATTTTAGCTCATTGGTACGTTGTCCAGAAAAACCGATCAACAACAATAAATTATCGACTAAGGTCGGAGAAAGTCTTTGTAGTAGATCTAAAACTCTCCCGACATCGCCGACAATGAAGTCGCGAGTTGGATGCTCGGCAGCATAGAGAATCGCCTCGACAACCAGACTAGGGTCATAGTAAGGTGGTATTCCTGTTGGTTTAACACCTAACTTAGTACGCACATGGTTGTAAAAGGGAGTGTTGATTACAGAAGGTAGTATACTAGTTACGCTAACAGGAATACCTTCATGTTTTAGCTCTACCCGCAAGGATTCGAGAAAACCTTCTAGACCATGCTTTGCGGCAGAATAAGGACTTTGAAGTGGTAGCGATCGCCTGCCCTCCATAGAAGAAATATGAATTAACGCCCCACGTCCTTCATGCTTTAAATGAGGCAAAGCCACCATTGCTCCGTATACTTGCCCCATCAAGTTAACATCAATAACCCGCTGAAATTCTTCTGGGGTAATGTCTTTAAAGGAGGCAAAAATTCCAGTACCAGAGGCCTGTACCCAAGTATCGATCCTACCGTATGTTTCTACAGCTTTGTCGGCGATCGCTTTTACCTGCTGAAAATCGCTAACATCAGCAGTTATGTAAGTTGCTTCACCTCCAGCACGTTCAATTTCTTCAGTTAAAGATAATAATCCAACCTCGCTACGGGCTGCCGCCATTACTTGCGCTCCCCGTTGAGCAAATTGTAAAGCCGCTTCCCGTCCAATCCCACTGGAAGCCCCGACTACCACTATAACCTGCTGCTCGATGGGCTTTAGATGTACCATTTTTACTCCTGGAATTCTTCTTGGTACTTTACAGTTTTCTTCAAGTAAGGCATTGTGGCATCAGTCTTGAGGTTGAAAGATACAGATTTTACTCTTAACTTTTAGCCAATTCTCAATTAGGATAGTTTATTCTGCAAATTTTAGGATTGCACAACAAACAATGTATTCATTAAAATCAAATAAGCACACTATCTTTTATCAAACTTTTTATTACATTATCTTTAATCATTAATAACTTAGATGTTTGGATCAACAGTGAAAGTGCTTCTTCGTGGCTTATTTCTTGGGCTGATTCTTCCACTAGTCTTAGCTGAAATTCTTGTTCTAAAGTAAGTTTAAGGCTTTGACTCAAGTGATTCATTTCCATAAATAGTACTTGTTTTGAAAGATTTACATTGCATTTGACTTCAATGTACTTATGTTTTTTTGTGAATTCTTCTTCCCTTAGATGCATTTTTCCAATCATTCTTAAAATACATTGAACATCTAACTTTCGATTGATTTTATATTAAAAACAATTCAACCTTTAGAGGGAATAAAAAATATGTATTTTTGGCTATAAAAGTAGTTGTAATCAATATTGGTGAGAAAACTAATTATGTTAAAGCTTGATTTACAGTCTTTTTTAAAAACTTCAATCCGAATTTTGGTGACTGTTTGCTTTTGCACCATCATATTTGCATCCAATTCTATACCTGCATTTGCTGTTACTAGTCGTCCAAGTGAAGGCACAGCAAAGCTAAACGATATTCAAAAAAGAACAGACGACCTGACCAAAAGAACGGATGATATCGCCAAACAAGACCGCTCAGTTTTTCCTTCACTCAAAGAAGTTCAATCTGCCAGCGAAAAAGGACTCAACGAAATTCAGGGAGATGCTGATAAAGATAAAATGATTAGCCCTGAGGATGCTAAGAACACTACCACGGTAGAAGATCAAATCAAAAACTCTTTTTCCAAAATCAAAGGTTCTAAGTAAGTGATATAAACTCTGAGCGATAGATTTTGGAAAAAATGAAAAATCTTTGAAGGGCAATTAATATGCTTTCTCTAAGAGAGCATATTTTTTATTTTTATCTGTCTTTAGTAAAAGAAATTAAACATTTGATTCTAGTTCATTTTCCCAGCCTAGGCAGATTAATTTGTTTCTTGAAAGTTAATTAGACACCTGCAAACTAGAACCTTGCTCATCTTTATAAACCTCAATCCTAGTTTGAAACGCCTCTTTAAACTGGGGCATATGGGTAACGGTGAGAATGCAAGCAAAATCCGAAGCGATCGCATTAATTGCCCCCACCAATCGATTACAACCTTCAGCATCCTGGGTACCAAAGCCTTCATCCACAATCAGCATTTGTAGAGATGTTCCCGATCTTTGGGCTAGTAGTTTAGCTAAAGCCAACCTGACCGAGAAGTTAATCCGAAATGCTTCCCCGCCAGAATAGGTTTCATAGGGGCGAGTCCCACCCGCATCGGCAATTACAATATCGAGGGTGTCGATGAGCTTGGTTTGTTTTTTTGATGTTCCCTTGGAAGCCTTTTGGGTGAGGAACTGCACATGGAATTGATTTCCCGTTAATCTTGCCAGAATTTGATTGGTTTCTGCTTCTAATTGAGGCAAAATATTTTCAATGGTTAATGCCTGAATGCCATTTTTACCAAAGGCTTGGGTCAATTCTTGATAGATGCGATGTTGTTTTTCATAGTCCTGGAGTTGTTTGCCTGTATCTTGATACTGCACCTGGAGCTGATCGATTTGAGTGAGAGACTGTTGGAGCTGACCACTACGGGAAATTAGTTCATCTAGCTGTTGACGGCGTTGGTGAATTTGCTGCTCTAGGGTGTTAATCTCAGGGCGGTGATCCACAATCGTTTCTTTTTGTGCCAAATGGGCTTGTAGTTGTTCGTGGTTAGCCCGTTGACTTGCTAGTCGTCCTTGTAAAAGTTGTTCTAATTCCGCTAGTTTTGTCTGGATTTGGGGATATTCTTGTTGGGCTTTCTGTAGTTCTTGATATTTTAGCGACCAACCTTGGGACTGTCGGAGAGAATCTAGGAGGTTTTGATGAATTGTACGGTCATAGCCTAGTTCACTAATTTGGCGGTCGATCGCATTTATTTGCTGTTGAATCTCGGAATTGATGTGTAGTTTTTCGAGGCTAGTTTGTAAATCGTTAATTTCTTTCAGGAGCTGCGGCTTTTGCTCTGCTAGTTTTGCCTGTCGTTTTTTGGCATCCTCAATTCTGCCCTGTTCAATTTCTGCCCAGTGTAGGCTTTTGACTTCACCTCTCACTAAGGCATGGGTTCGTTCATCGTAGTTGAGGGTGACTAATTCTCCTGATAAACGCTGAATTTCTAGGTGCAATTCCTCAGCATAATGACCATTTTGAAGCGATCTCTCTAAACCATCTCGTTCTTCTTGGGTGATTCGGAGCTGTTCGTAGATTGCTTCCATGGCTTCTAGCTGTGCTTCTAGCTGTCCATACTGTTGCTGTAGGTTATCGTAGCTAGAGATTTCCTGAGATATTTCTTTATATTCTTGACGCAGTAATTGTATTTCGCGATCGCAGGTGGATAACTGTTCGCGAATTACCCAAATCTGTTCTTGGATCTCCTGCTGTTGTCGTTGAGTTTTATTTACCACCTGATGGCGATGATGTTCATCTAGTTCCCGCTCGCACAGCGGACAAGTCGCCCCTGGATTAGCCAACATTTGTAGCTTTTGCTGAATTTCATGGGTTTGCCGTTCATAGATGCGTTGATTTTCCTGAAGTTTAGTCTGGAATCCACTTCTTTCTGTCCCTTTTTCCTTAACGCGATCGCGATAGATCCGCTTTTTTTCTAATTCGCCAATGCGCGCATTTACCGTCAACAATTGACTCCGTTGTTCAGGAACTCTT
>JBJOPG010000343.1:0-3851 GCA_046050865.1 Cyanobacteriota bacterium | reverse complement strand
ACTCAAACTAATTATCGCCGTGCGCCAATTCATCAAAAAGAGAATTAGGATCACAGAAACGATAATAATACCGTCCCGCAGAGAGTCTTCAACATTTTTCAAGGAAGCTTCGATAAAACTTTCCTGACGAAAAGTAACGCTAACTTTAACATCGGGAGGCAAACTAGCTTTTATCTCTTCCATTGCTGCTTCCACTGCCCTTGTTACCGCAGGTGTATCAGCATCAGGTTGTTTGTTAACCACCAAGATAATTGCTTCTTTACCGTTTAAGCTGCCATCACCGCGTTTGAGTGCAGCACCGATTTGGACATCAGCGACTTGGTTAAGTAGTATAGGCGTGCCATTTCTGGCTGTAATTGCCGATTGTTGTAATTGCTCTATAGACTCAATTCTTCCCACACCCCGAATTAATAATTCTTGGTCTGGGTTAATCAAGAAACCACCAGGAGCGTTAATATTAGCTTTAGTAACGGCTTCTTGTACTTCTTGAAGAGAAACATTAAATTGTTTGAGCTTGTTGGGGTCTACCAATACTTGATATTGACGCTCATCGCCACCAAAAATCACAAGTTGAGTCACACCAGGAACAGCAAGCAATCTATTTTTCACTTGCCAATCGACTATGCGTCGTACTTCCATTAGCGGTGTTGTTTCGGTAGTAAAGGCATATTTAATAACTGCACCCAAAGGAGAACTAACGGGAGAAATTTGTGGCGGTTCTACTCCTTGAGGCAACTGACTTTGAGCTTGTTGTAATCTCTCTGTAACTAACTGACGGGCGCGATAGATTTCTGTATCCCAACCAAAAATAACTTTAACCACAGAAATACCAACAGCAGAGGAAGAACGAACTATCTCAACTCCAGGCGTACCGTTAATGGCACTTTCGATCGGTCGCGTTACTAGAGATTCTACTTCTTCTGGTGCTAAACCTGGGGCTTCGGTTTGTATTTCTACTTGGGGAGGCGCGAAGCTGGGAAAGACATCTAGTGGCATTTTCGTTAAGACAAAAAATCCCCAGATAGTAATGACGATCGAGGCGATGACTATTAACCATCTTTGCGCGATCGACCATTTGACAATAGAGTTGAGCATGAAGAATTAAATCCACGACTGACTCTACTTAGAATGACACCCCAAGATGAAATGAAGATGAAATTTGAACAGAAGTTTAGGGGCGATCGTTTTCGATGATTTTAGAGTTGATGGTCATTGCTGATGAAATAACGCACCAACCCAAGTGCTAGAAAGACTATACTGTCAAAATAGGCAACCTAATTTAAATTTTAAAATTCAGTATGCCAACCCACAGACTTAGTTATCCACACATCGAAAAAAGCGACGATCGACCTGCAAGATTACAGCGATTGCCTCGTATTAGAGTGGCACAAATTATCATGGACTATTTTGCCTATGGTTGGTCAGTAGAAGAAATGTGTCGCCAACATCCTTATCTAACTAATGCCGAAGCTCACGCTGCCATGGGCTACTATTTCGACCATCAAGAAGAAATTGACGGAGAAATTCGAGAAGAATGGAATCAAGTACAAAAAAGTAGAAGTAGATCGATATATTCCCCCTTTTATAACAGGATGAAGGCAAAGGGACTACTGTAAGTGGCGATCGCACTTTATATGGATGTTCATGTTCCTCAAGCTATTACATCACAGTTACGTCGTCGAGGTGTAGATGTATTGACTGCATTTGAGGATGAAGCCCAAGAGCTTACTGATGATAAGCTTTTAGAAAGAGTAACACAGCTTAAACGAGTTCTCTTTACACAAGATATTCGTTTTCGAGTTTTGGCTGAAACTTGGCAAAGACAAGGATCTCCTTTTTCAGGGTTAATATTCGGTCATCAACTTGGTGGTACGATCGGTCAATTTGTCGAAAACTTAGAATTAATCGCCAAAGCTTCAGAGCCTGATGAATGGATGAATACAGTCGAGTATATTCCTTTCAAATAAGTTTCTTGGTCAATACTTGCGATCGCTTGTAAGAATATCTGTATTTGATGGCGATCAACCATTTGACAATAGAGTTGAGCATGAAGAATTAAATCTACAACCGACTCTAATTAGAATGACACTCAAAGATGAAATGGAGATGAAATTCTAACAGAAGTTTTATCGTTGGCGCGAAAGTACCTAATATTGCTGTTTAAAATTCGCTTAAGTTTTTGTACAAAGTCTTCTAAGAAAGTTTACTCACGAAAAAAACCTAACATTCAGTAGCTTTACAGTTATTAAGAGTATTAATACCAAGTTGCAAGCTAAACAGTAATTCTCAAATGAGGAAAATAGGTCATTGAACGTAATAGTTCTGGTTGAGCATCGAGTTCTTTGAGAGCTTGACACAGAACATCCTCAACCTTGTCCAAACTTTTGAAAACACGATTAGACATATATTTTTCCCGAATTTCATCCCATAAGTGTTCGACGGGCATAACCTCTGGACTGTAAGGAGGTTGAAATAACAAACAAATATTCTCGGGAATTTGAAGAAATTTAGCTCGATGCCAAGCAGCCCGATCAACTTGAAGAACAATGAAATAGTCTTCAAACTCTCTTGAAACTTGCGCCAAGAACAAATTCATCATGTTTGTATTGGCATAGGGCAATAACAGACAACTCATCCGACCAAGAGCAGGAGCGATTGCTGCATAAGCATAGGTATACTGTCTAATTGACTGTTTGGCGATGATTGGTCTAAAACCTTTAGGACACCAGCAGCCGCGAATATCTCCCAGGCGACCAAACCTCCCTTCATCAGAAGCCATGAGCAACACAGGTCTAGTCTCACTTTTGTCTCTTGCTTCTAATAGTTGCTTGACTTGAGAGGGAAAGTTTTTAATCCATTCTTCTTGCTCGTTAGCTTTAGCTTTAGGGTGGCAGCTTCTAGGTTTAAGCTTTCTCCAATCATTTCGTTTAATCAGACGATAAATTGTTGTTTTATGCACTTTTGTCCCAATTTTTTGCTCAAAGGCGGCTTTAACTTCTGCTTTAGTTGTAATTTCTCCTCGCTTCGCTTTTGGCTCTAGCTCGGCTAGAAAAGTTTTCTCTTGCTCAGTAGTGAGATAGCTTGTTCTTCTCCCTCCTTTACCTGGTGTTTCGATTGCCGCTACTCCTTTGCGATTGTAATCACTAATTACTTGATGCACAGTTCTAAGTGTTGTCCCTGTATGCTTAGCTATCTCTTGGGCTGGTCTTGGATCTATCAAGGCATTGTAGATGATTAACCATTTTTGCTGTCTTCTGAAGTTAATGGCTGTGCGTAGCTTTTCTTGGACTTCTGCTTCTGTCAAATGAGGAAAAACTTTGCTTATCCTTGTCATCTTTAATGATCTTTTTTCTTGAGTGAGCTATTTTTATTTTACGCTTATGCTCGCAACTTGGTATAAGAGATCTAATTTTATCTTTATTAAACTTAGATTTAAAAGTCAAAATTCCTTGATGCAAATTGATGTATATTATACTTATCAAAATAATTTTTCTCACATTAATTATCCCGACTTTATTCCGATTTATCAGCAAATTAAAAACTTTATCGATACTCGTACTATTACTAAGGAAGAATCTTGGACAAATATAGAGCAGCAGTTAAAAACAACCTTACTTCAGCACAATCCAATGTTTTCTTCTTTATCTATTGAATTAAAAAAGTTAAATTAAATATTTAGAAAAAATTAGGAGTATAGACTGTTCATGTTCAAAAAAATACTGTTTTTCCTGGGATTTTTCTCCTTAGTTGCATCGCTCGTTGTTCTTAGTTCGCGTTTTGGCTATACTCAACCATCAAATCTTTCGCCTTATGCAACGCAACTCGATAGTCCAATTCGCGGATTAACTACT
>JBJOPG010000342.1:0-3868 GCA_046050865.1 Cyanobacteriota bacterium | reverse complement strand
CAACTATACTCATTACTTTCCCCTTCCCTTATTTGGTTTTACTGAAGGGGCAAAAACTCTTGTGCTCAATCTTCAAGGAGGTACGATCTTGGGGGATGCTGTTCCCTATGAATCTTTTATTCTAGGAGGTTCTAGTTTAGTGCGGGGTTATGGCGCCAGTGAAATTAGTACGGCTCGTAGTTTTGTTCAGGGCACAATAGAATACCGTTACCCAATTTTGATTTTTAAGGTTGGTCAAAACCAGATTAATCTGGGGGGAACATTGTTTTTGGATTACTCTACTGATTTAGGCTCTGCTGATGCCGTAATTGGTCAACCAGGAATTGTGCGCGATCGCCCTGGGTCAGGATGGGGATCTGGTTTAGGATTACGGGCTTTGACCCCCATTGGCATAGTGCGTACAGAATTTGCCCTCAGCGACGAAGGGGAAACTAAATTTATTTTTGATATTGGCGATCGCTTTTGATGAGCACTCATCAGTCATTAGCTTTTCAGCTTAGACTTGTTAGGTTCCAGTCAATCATCAACTGCCGTAATTAAAAATCTTTATGAAACAAGAGCGATATTTTTATTGGTTTTTAGCGATCGCCTTAGGGGCATTACTGTTAAATCTTAATAGCTGGGGTGTCCTTGAAGCTAGTGAAGCTCGTTATGCGGAAATTAGCCGTGAAATGTTTCGCTCTAGAAATCTGTTGCAACCGACTCTGCTCAATATTTGGCACTTTCATAAACCTCCTGTCACATTTTGGCTGACGGACTTGGGTTTAGGGCTATTTCGGGTAAATGCTTTTGGGGCAAGATTTATGTTGCAACTTTCCCTAATTTTGCAGGGGGTCTTAATCTATCTGATTAGCCAACAGCTTTTTGGTGTCAAGCTCAGGTCGATTTTAGCTGTGGCAATCTATTTCTCTTTGCCTTTAAGTCTGGTATCTGCTCGCAACCTTACCACCGATAATTTTCTCACGACTCTAGTGCTAGGGGTAATCTATGGCATGACAGTTTATTATTGCCAACGAAAAATTTGGGGGATTTATGGAACGGCTTTAGTAATTGGCATTGGTTTTTTGACCAAAGGGCCAGCTATTTTTGTCGTACCTTTTGGCTATTGGTGTTATCTGATCTTTGCTCATCGGGTTAGATACCAAATGCCCATTAAGCATTTCATTCTGTCTTTGCTCTTGTGTGTAACCTTGGGAATATCTTGGTATGTCATAGTCGCCCACAAAATGCCACCCCTCACCGACTATTTCCTGGGGCGACAATTGGCAAGCAGGGTATTAGATGCTGATACTTTTGAGCGCACTAAAGCAGGCTGGTTTTACCCCCTAATTTTTAGCACCACCACTCTACCTTGGTTGCCCACCTATCTTGCTAGTTTCTTTGCTTCAGGAGATCAGCGAAAATCAAATCTTGAAAAACTACAATCACTCTATTGGCTGGTTTTACCGTTCATTGTGTTTAGCTTAACTAGCTCCAAGCTGATGATGTATCTGCTGCCCCTCTATCCAAGTTTAGCCATGCTATTGTCAGGAGTGGTGATCGAGATGAAAGATCTTCAACTAAAGCGGTTAACCAAGATATTTATCGGATTTTACTGGTTTTTAGGAGCGATCGCTCTAGTTGCCCCATTTTTTGTTAGGGTGTCCAGCACCAAGTTAAACGTAACTTGGCAAATGATTGTATCCGCCCTATTGGTATTTGCCGTACCAATCTTAACCTACCGTCTAGTCCAAGCAGATCGACGCTTAAGATTAGTGGCGATCTCGATGGGTTCTCTCCTAATGTTTTTTATCTACGGTGGATATTTAATTGGTGCTAATGAACTATCCTTTGGCGGCACTCGCCCCTTAGTTAAATTTATCCAAGCTCAAGGATTAGAAAATGAACCTGTTTTGGTTTATAACCGACTTTTGCCATCGTTAGCTTTTAATCTCGACCGAGATATTATCACCCTCAATAATGGAGGAGTAGAACGGGAAACCCAATTTCAAACCAACGATAACTGGAAACGATTTTGGCTTGATCTGCGGGAACCAGCTGCCGTAGAACGATTAACTAAGCTTGTCCAATCTCCTTCGGTACTAGTGGTGAAAGGAACATTGCCAGATGAGTTGAGTTGGATTCAGCCCAATTATGGTCACGCGGAGTCCTTGGGTAAATGGACGATTTACTATAGGCTAGAAGCTAGAAGCTAGAAGCTAAGAGCTAAGAGCTAAGAGCTAAGAGCTAAGAGCTAAAAGCTAAAAACGAATTACTATAATTTTAAATTCACATTAGACGTAATATGGTTGTGTTGACTGCCTTGGGCGATCGCTCCTTAGTTGAAGGTTTAAAACAAAGAAGAGTCCAACTGGCGCAGCTTATTAAACATCCAGTCATTTTATGGTCTGGTAATCTTTTGGGACGTAATTTTCCTGCCAACAAGTATCCCTTCCGCGCTAGTAGCCATTTTCTCTATTTTGCAGGTATCCCATTACCTAACACGGCGATTCGTCTCTCGGCAGGGGAATTGGAATTATTTATGGATAATCCACCACCCGCAGCCACCCTTTGGCATGGTACGACCCCCAATAGCGATGAGATTGGTGCCATGATTGGTGCAGATCGAGTATATCCCTTAGCTGAATTAGCCCACAAAACCCAAGAGGCAGCTACCATTGCTCTTCAAGATTTGGCGACCTATCAACAACAGTGTCAACTATTGAATCGCCCTGTGGCTGTGGCTAATCAAGCAGCGGATCTGGATTTTGAACTGGATTTTAAACTGGCTCAAGTATTGGTAAAGTTGCGATCGCATCACGATGATTTGGCCTTAGTAGAATTACGCTCCGCTGCAAGGGTATCAGTTGCCGCCCACCAAGCAGGGATGAGAGCCACTAAAAATGCCACCACTGAAGCCGAAATCCGAGGAGCAATGGAAGGGGTAATTATCGCTCATAATATGTCCTGTGCCTACAACAGCATTGTCACTGTGCAGGGAGAAGTTCTGCATAACGAGTCCTATCACCATCCCCTCCAGTCAGGAGATCTTTTACTGGCAGATGTGGGAGCGGAAACCCCTAACGGTTGGGCGGCGGACATTACTCGCACTTGGCCAGTTTCGGGCAAGTTTTCTAGTACTCAAAAAGATATCTATGAAATTGTTTTACAAGCCCATGATGATTGCATTGCTCAACTACGCCCGGGAGTAGAATATCAAGACCTACATTTATTGGCAGCAGAAGTAATCGCCAGTGGTTTAGTGGATTTAGGCATTCTCAAGGGGCAGCCGCAAGATTTAGTTGCCCTGGATGCCCACGCTCTGTTTTTTCCTCATGGTATCGGACATTTACTTGGTTTAGATGTCCATGATCTGGAAGACTTAGGGGATGTGGCAGGATATGCCCCAGGGAGAAGTCGCAGCGATCGCTTTGGCTTAGGTTATCTCAGATTAAACCGCCCCTTACAGTCGGGCATGTTGGTGACAATTGAGCCAGGCTTTTATCAAGTTCCAGCGATTTTAAATGATGCTGACTTTCGTGCTAAGTATCAGGATGTTGTCAATTGGTCACGGTTGTCTCAGTTTAGCGATGTTAGAGGGATTCGGATTGAAGATGATGTTTTAGTCACCGAGACTGGGGCAGAAGTTCTAACAGCGGAGTTGCCCACCAAGATCGCAGAAATTGAGAGTTTAGTTTGTACCTAATACGAAAATCGGTCTTTGCTGATTTGAAGTATGGAACTGAACAGTAATCTGTTCGTAGCTATCAGCTATCAGCTATCAGCTTTTTAGTTGATTTACTAGGTCGCAAAATCGTTTTATATCAATTTAGAAAATACCTGAGATAAATAGTTTCTCCCTATCTCCCTATCTCCCTATCTCCCTACC
>JBJOPG010000341.1:0-3872 GCA_046050865.1 Cyanobacteriota bacterium | reverse complement strand
TTATATCTTTCCTGGGAACCCCGATTACTAAATCTTGCCCCCGTTAAGAAGCGATTCAGCTTTAATCTGCCTGTAGCATCACTGAGGATTAATTCAAAGATTGTGAGTTGTTTATTTCTGGGACTACTAAAACACTTACAGCTTCTAACCGTGCCAATTACCGTTACCGTTTCTCCCGCTTCGAGATGAGTAATCTGCACCTGTCGGGCATAGTCTAGATGATCGCGGGGATAGTAAAACAGGAGATCGCGCACAATATACAAACCCAAACGTTCTAGGTAGTTGCTCCTACGCCCAATATCAATTACCTGACTTAAAGGCTGGTCTAAATTAATTTCTTGGTTGAAATAAGTTTTTGCCTTGGGACTATTTAAGGTTGCGGTGCGGGGAGTTTTTGGATCGGGTGGGTGATTGGGAGTTTCGGCGATCGCTTTTTGTTGTTGGAGAAAATTACGGGTACTGATCACCAGCTGCTTTCGTTGAGCGGCACTTAAATCACTATAGCTGGCAAACTTTTGAGCAATATCATGCCACTGCATCTTATCTCCCGTAGCTACATTTCTCGGTGGCTTACCCAAACTCAGACAGAGAAACTCACTAAAGCGAAATTGATTGCCCACCAAATCTGCATATCCTCTTTCCGCCTCTACAGATAATGCTTTTTGCAACCTCACCCAATCTAGCGTTTCACTCATGCCCCATCTTTAGCTATCAGTAATTGATATTTTAAATACTATTGGTAGGCTTGCACACACAAGTTGTAGAATCTTGCCACACTCCACCTTTTTGTTATTGTTTCGGCGATCGCTCTCTTAATTTAACCTAAGTTTGGGTTAACTATTTCTTGGATAACTTATAATTTTTGCTTCTTGTATCATTGGTTAGTATTCCAGTTAAGGCTATGACTCAACAGCGTAATTATTCATGGCGATTGAATTCGGCGAATTTCGCGCTCAAGTTATTCTAGATGGAACTTTACTCACATCCGTTGAACAATTACAAGAAATTATGAGAATAAATGGTGGTCAAAGAGCAGGAAACAACCTTTTCTACAGCTTGGAAGAGTTTTCCATCCCTGAAGGAATGGAAGCAGTGTTTGAAAATGCGACTGACATTGAAAATATTTTTACTCGCGTTACAGGAGAATCGGTTTCTAACATTGATGGTATTTTAAGAACTCAAGGTGCTGCCAACTTCTTTCTGGTTAATCCTAATGGGATTATCTTTGGGGATAACACACAGTTAGATGTGGGTAGCTCTTTTATCGCGACAACAGCAGATAGTATTCAATTTGAAGGTGGCACCAAGTTTGCTACCTCAGACACAACAACTCAGCCGATTATCACTATAGACAGACCGATTGGCTTGAACTTTGGTGGTAATAACGGTGCGATTACTGTTAATGGAAATGGAAATCAGATCGCATCAGAGTCTCCACTTCAACCTATAAAATTTGACCAAGAACCAGAGGGACTGTCTGTACCGTTAGGGAAAACATTAGCTTTAATTGGAAACGGGATAGATTTTAATGGTGGCATAATTACAACTGAAGGCGGAGAGATTTACTTAACAAGTGTAGATTCTGGAGTAGTAAATATTAATGAAAATGCAAGTGGATTTACTTTAACTAGTAATGATTCGAGCAAATTTCAAGATATCAATTTAAATCAACAGTCTTTAATTAGCGCTAGCGGCGAACAAACAGGAATTGTTTCTCTAATTGGTGAAAATATAAACCTTTTAAATGCGTCTTTTGTATTGGCTCAAAACGAAGGTACTTCCTCTGATAGTTCGTTAAATATTAATGCCACAGAAGCTCTATCTCTTTCAGGTCGAGTATCTAATGTGCCTAGTAATATCAGCTCGGAAACATTCAATAGTGGAAAAGGAGCAAATATAAATATTTCTGCACAACGGATGCAGCTTCAGAATAGTGGCAGGATTAGAACAAACTCATTTAGTCGTGGTGTGGGTGGTGATATCAACGTTGACATTGCTGATTCAATTCAATTGTCTACTAGTAGTATAATTGCTACTACTTTTGCCGAAGGAAATGCGGGAAATGTACATTTATTTGCTTCTCAGCTTCGACTGAATGCCGCAGGAGTCACCTCATCTACTAATGGTTCTGGAAACGGTGGAAATGTGACTGTTGATGCTGCTCTAATTGAGATTGCTGGTACTGCTTCGACAGATAGGGCGAGTATAGCCACAACTTCCTTTTCCACTGGAGATACTGGCAATTTAACTCTTAATACAAAACAATTAAGAGTAATAGATGGAGCATCATTGTCATCATCTTCTTTCGCTACTGGAGATGCTGGTACTTTAGCCATTAATGCTTCTGAATCAGTTGAGGTTAGAGGAGCGAGTAATAATCGTGTAATCATTACCAATCCTCATAGTACTATCAGATCTGCTGTTCAATCTGTTTCTCCCCAAGCAGCAAAAGCACTTGGATTACCTACAGTACCAACGGGAAACGCAGGAAACTTAACGATCAATACTCCACAGCTGAACGTCATTCAAGAAGGAGTTGTCAGCGTCGAAAATCAAGGTACAGGAAGTGGTGGAACACTCTCTATTAACGCCGAGCAATTAAACCTATCTGAAGCTGGTCGCATAACTGCTGCTTCGGTCTCTGGAACAGGCGGTAACATTAATCTTAAGACCGCCCAATTACACTTAGACGAAAAGAGCAGTATTACAGCTACAGCAGAAAATAATGGCAATGGTGGCAATGTCACGATCAACACCACCGCCT
Source organism: Cyanobacteriota bacterium (assembly GCA_046050865.1). Taxonomy (GTDB): domain Bacteria; phylum Cyanobacteriota; class Cyanobacteriia; order Cyanobacteriales; family Xenococcaceae; genus Waterburya. Next base: position 1,108 of record JBJOPG010000341.1, on the reverse strand, counting down.
TATTAGTAAAAAAAAGAAGAATATGAGTCAATTACAAATACGTCAAGATGACCTGACAGGAAGGAAAGTTGCTAAGCTTCTGGAAGAACATCTAGAAAACGTCAAAAAAATTACACCACCAGAAAGTATTCATGCTCTTGATTTAAAAGCATTGCGATCGCCCAATATTACTTTTTGGACGGCTTGGGAAGATAATGAACTGCTCGGATGCGGCGCATTAAAAGAACTAGATGCCAGAAGTGGTGAAGTAAAATCAATGCGTACTGCTAAGGCTCACCGTCGTCAAGGAGTCGCCTCAAAAATTCTCGAACACATCATTAAAGTAGCTAGAGAACGTGGTTACAATGATCTAAATCTAGAAACAGGTTCTTTTCCTGAGTTTGCTCCCGCACGAGCCTTGTACGCACTTTATGGGTTTGAGTATCGAAGTCCTTTTGCTGAATATATTGATGACCCCAACAGCGTGTTTATGACAAAAAAACTTTAGATACAAGTAATTATCGAATGAGCGATCGCTCTCTTATTTAAATGCTTTTACATATAGATTAATCGTTTCTTGCCACACTCCCCGATCTGCAATTAGCTGTTCAACAGCTTGCTTGAATTCAGCTTGCAATAGTTCTTTTTGTGCTTGAGATAAGTTTGATAAAGGATTACCTCTGGGATAGAATTCTTGCTCAATTCTGGCAGAACCATAATTTTCATTAATCTTCGACTTGCTATACAAATGCTTTTCAATTTCAATGTCTCGAAAACCAGATTTTTGTAGTAGTTTACGACATTTTTCAGGAGTCCATAAAGGTCGAATGATATGAGGTAGATTTATGCCGAATAAGTCCTGACAAACTTTGACTCTGATCTCTGCCAAATTTGATGATTTATCAGGAGTGGTAAAAGCTAAACATCCTCCTGGTTTAAGCCAGTCGTAACAGCGATCAAGAATTGCGGGAATGTTACTGATGTAAACCAGCGCTGAACAACAAAAAATAAAATCGAACTGTTCTGCATTAAAATCTACTAGCTCAACATCAGCCTCAATCAGTTCAAGGTTGTCTATTCCTTCTCCAGACATCTTGCTTCTGGCTTGAGACAGCATTCCCGAAGAGAT
>JBJOPG010000340.1:0-3888 GCA_046050865.1 Cyanobacteriota bacterium | reverse complement strand
ATCGCTGATTTATATCGCAATGGTTCACTTAATGTCTAAAAGGCTAGCTCGAAATGAAAAATTTTCTACTTAATCTTTTATTTACAAACACTCTCTTAATATACGCACTACCTATTCCCTATTCCCTATCCTCTTTCATGACTAATAGCCCCCTCGAACCCCCCCCTTTAATTCTCATTGTTGATGACGATCGCATGATGCGCTCTTTACTAAATTTGGCAATGACAGAATCAGGTTACCGAGTAGCAGAGGCGGAAAATGGTAGTCAATGTCTTTCAGAATATACTCATTTTCAACCTGATTTGATTCTGTTAGATGCTGTTATGCCTGATATTGATGGTTTTAGCTGCTGTCAGAAAATTCGTAGTTTACCAAAAAGCGATCGCCTGCCCATTTTGATGATTACAGTACTTGACGATCAAGCATCTGTAGAGCAAGCTTTTAAGGCAGGAGCAACGGACTATATTACTAAGCCAATTAATTGGTCGGTATTGTCTCAACGAGTGCGCCGTTTGCTAGCTGGCAATCAAGTGTGGTTAGAATTAGCTGCGGTTGAGTCAAAATTCCACCAACAACAAACTTGGGAAGAATTAATGAGCAAAATACTCCAGCAATTAACTCAGAATCATCACGTAACTGATGCAATTCCCCAGGTTTTAAATACTATTCGTGAATGGATACAAGCTTCCAGGATATTACTATATCAAGCAGATCTGCAAAATTATGTTGAGTCTGCCGCCGTGGGATATTCAGTAACGAAAGATTTTTCGACTACAGACGTTAATTTAATGGCGGAATATAGGGAACAATATCAACAAGGAAAAACTATTTTGATTGAAGATATTTCTCAAGCAGACTTGCCATCTGCTGTAATTACACAGTTAAAACAATTGAATATTCAAGCTATGTGTGTTATTCCCCTCAAAAAGGGAGATAAATTAAGCTTATTATCGATTCACTTCTCTCGGGTTTTCCCTCCAGATCAATTACTTTTAAACCGATTGTCAGATTTAGGCAAACTTCTCGCAATAGCAGTTATTTAAAAATATTTCACATAATTTACTATGGCAAAGCGATCGCTCAAAGCATCTCCTTGTGGAATCGAACAAGCTAAAAAAGCTTTTGAGCGCACTCGTTGGACACAAGAGTACTTAGCAGCAGAGGTGGGTTTATCCACCCGTCAGTCGGTCTGGAAATTTTTTGCAGGTAAACCCATCGAACGTCACATATTTATCGATCTTTGTTTCCAATTAAGTTTAGATTGGCAGGATATTGCTGACTTACCCCCATTACCGCCCAGAGATAGTACTCTAGTTGAACCGACAGTATCTTTAGCTACAACTGCACCAGAATCTCATCAGCTAATCACTCAGACGCGATCATCTATTGATTCCAGTTTCTGGAAAGCGCAAATACAAGGACAAATTGAAGCTCAATGTGGCACGATTCAGTCTTTCTTTGAATTTGCCCAACCTTTGGCTCTCGACAATATTTATACCAACCAAAATGTCTTGACTCGTCTCAGTAATCAACGCTGGTTGGAAATATCCGATCTGCAAAATTCTCATCAGCGTGGAGGATTAGCCGACCTTAATCTAGAAACTATTCCTGCTCTTGAGGCTGTAACGAATCACCATAAACTGATGTTATTGGGAAAACCAGGGGCAGGTAAAACTACTTTTATACAACATCTCGCCCTTGAATGTATTAGAGGTAATTTTAAACCTAGCTACATCCCTGTGGTTATTTTCTTGAGAACATTTGTGGTTCAGGCTAAAGAATGCCAAGATTTTAGTCTACTCGGTTATCTTGAACGCTTTTGGCATAATTACAATTTGCCCTTAGAACAAATAACCACCCTGCTACAACAAGGCAAAGTTTTAATCCTCCTCGATGGGTTAGATGAAATTCCTCAAGAATACGAACAGGCAATTTTTCAGCAAATTCAACAATTCTCTCTGCTTTATTATCAAAATTCTCTTGTTATTACTTGTCGCCTAGCTGGACAACAATATCGCTTTGATGGTTTTACTTATGTGGAATTAGCCGACTTCAATCCTACCCAAGTAGAAATTTTTGCCCAAAGATGGTTTGTTGCCACTGCTCAAGATACTCAAACTGGACAGTCTAAAGCTCAACAATTTCTTGAACAATTACAACATCAAAATAATCAGGCAATTCGGGAGTTAGTTACTACTCCCATTCTGTTAAATTTAATTTGCTCCGTTTTTCAAGAGCGTTTATCTTTCCCCGATAAACGAGCTAGATTATATCAAGAGGGATTAGATATCTTATTAGTACGTTGGGATCGCTCCCGAGGCATAGAACGCGATCGTGTATACCACAATCTGGCTTTACCCGATAAAATTAAGCTTCTAAGTCAAATTGCCGCGGTCAATTTTGAGCAAGGTAATTACTTTTTTGAAACTAACCAACTTTTACAAATAATTGCTGATTATTTAGTAACTTTACCTGACTTTCAAAGCGATCCAGAAACTCTCCGTATGGATAGTGAAGCAATTTTAAGAGCTATTGAAGTTCAGCATGGGTTACTTATAGAAAGAGCTAGAGGAATTTACTCTTTTTCTCACCTAACTTTTCAAGAATATTTGACTGCCAGAAAAATAGTTTCTAGTCCCAATTCTGAGGAGTTAAATCATTCGCTACAACAGTTAGTAACTCAAATCACTAATTCTCAATGGCAGGAGGTAATTTTGTTGACTGTCAGTATGCTACAAAATGCAGACTACTTGATGCAGCAACTTAAAACCCAAGTCGATTTGATTTTAGCAGAAGATTCTCAATTGCAAAAGTTTTTGCAATTTATTGACCAAAAAACCAAGGCTTTATCCCTTCCCTACAAATCAGCAGCATTAAGAGCTTTTTATTTCAGTCTGTTTCATAATCGCGATCTCAACTTGGCGATCGCTTTGGACCCGCAATTAGCACAGGAATTAGTTAATGACCTAGCTTTAGACTTGACCTTAGAACGAGCTTGGAATTTAGCTTTATCTTTGGTTAAAAATCCTAATATTCAACAAATCCTCAACTTTAGCTTTGCTCTGGAATTTGAGTCGAATTTAGTTATTTCCTTTGATCTAAAACAAGCTATAAATATTCTCAAACAAGAATTACCTGAGCCTAGCAAAGGCAAAGAATTTTTATTAACTTGGTGGTCTAATCATGGTCAGGACTGGCTGAAAAAGTTTCGTCAGACAATTAATAAATATCGTTATGACAACGTTGATTGTAATTTCAACTCTGAGCAACAAGAATTGTTACATAAATACTACTTAAGTAATAAATTTTTACTTCAATGTCTGGATAGTAATTTTAATCTTACTTTGGCTATAAGAAAAACAATTGAAGATAGATTGTTAATTGGCATTTAGTAATTTTAGGGGTTTGAGTAGGTGCGACTCGTTGAAGTCAGGAACTTTTAGAAAATAGCTGCGGGGGCGACAACTTGCTCATAAAGAAGATTGTAGAAGGGAAACAGCCCTCATACCTTTACGATAATGGGATTGTTTGTAAGGGTAAAAAGAGAGCAATTCTTGAACTACATCTTGTAAAAAAGCGATTGAATCTAACCAATTTTGTCCATGCAAACCAGTAGAAAAGCTGCTATGTCTTCGATATTTTCTTTGAGTTTTAGTTGGACGAGTAACGTATTTAGCTATTCCTTTAGATTTAATACTTTCTCCAGCAAAAGTAGAGAAACTATTGGACAAACAAATTAATAAAATTACAGCGATAAGTCGATGGTCAGTAACTCTAGTAACCTCCAGATTGTAAGCACCTAGTGGAAGTGGGCGGAAATAAGACAACCATTATGCAGTTAAAGCCTTGCCTTTATAAGTCCACTTGAATGGTTTAGCCATCTTGTCA
>JBJOPG010000339.1:0-3927 GCA_046050865.1 Cyanobacteriota bacterium | reverse complement strand
GCTGGAGTTGAATTTCTGCTTGTTGGCGATCGCTAATATTTTGAATGATTCCTAATTCGTGGTTTTTGCGTTCGGTGATATCTCGTGCAGCCGAATAAATTAGCTTTTCAGTTACATAAGGCTTGGCTGTCCACAATAACCAGCGATAATCACCATCTTTCGTCCGATAACGATTTTCAAAAGAAATTGTCGTTTTTCCAGCGATTAAGTTGGCTAGTTCAGCGATGGTTGCTACACGATCTTCTGGGTGGACAAAATTAATGAAGGGTTCACTAGTTAATTCTTCGGGAGTAAAGCCTAAAACTTTACCTAAAGTGGCATTAGTCCGTATAAAATAGCCGTCAAAACCGACGATGCATTGGATGCTGGAAATCTCAAAAAATCTAGTTAATTCTTTTTCTTGAGCTAATTGAAACTTGTTATTCTGGAAACGGTCGTCTTTCAGTTTTTTCGGCGTATTTTGTACATCACCATGGATTTGATTTTGATTGAGATTATCTGGTGTGGTGGACGGAAAAGATGCTGGTAAACTACTGCGATCAATTAACCCGACTAACTTTTGATTGTCCTGTAAGATGGGGATATAGCTAAGCTTGTGCTGCTGAAGAAATGACCATGCTGCGGACAGATTATGACATTGCGATCGCAACATCGTTAATACTGGTTGAGTCATCACCATCTCTACCGTTGTGCTCGCTAAATCCGTTTCTGCCGCTACCAATCTAACTATGTCGCTTTGGGTCAGAATTCCCACCAGTTCTTGAGCCGTGACTATCAATAAACAGTTGGGCTTATTTTCTGCTTGTTGTTGGGCAATCAAAGCTACTGCCCTTTTTAGGACAGTATTTGGCGCAATAGTTACAAAATTTAACTCAATGTAGCGATCGATACTCACAAGTTCCTCAAATTATTTTTTTACATTCAAGTTGTTGGATACAGAATATTTGAGGCAAAAGTTTGGATTGCTTTTAAGAAGTATCTTAATTGAACATGATGAATGATGAAAAATAATCCAGAATATATTTACTCTTTTCCCAATGCTAGTTGCACTCTAAGGGTCATCAAGCATTTACGCCATAAATATCAATTAGATTTAAACTCAGTAGCAGTGATCAACCTAATTGATCGCTGGTTAGTCAAAATTTGTCTAGAAAGCTCCATATCTGAGCAATTAATTAAAAATCTTCAGGCTTTCCTCAATGAAATGGGAGTAATTTGCCAGCCGTCAACTAAAATCCTTAATGCCCTATCGAGTTTAGAACAAGGCACCTCTCCCACCGTCGTCATGAATCGATATCAGGTGGTAATTGTGGCTCATGGTGAACCAGAAACAGAAGAGATTGAGATCTTTCGCGATCAGATTGTAGAGCGACTGGGTTACTGTCCTCAAAATATGGCGTGATTATGAGTTCGGAGTTCGGAGTTTGGAGTTTGGAGTTGTGATTCAACTTATTCTCCAATTTCCGATTAATCATGCCATATTCAACTCATACTTAAGCACTAAGCATTTTGCATAGAACTGTAACGTTTTAGTTTTCGCTGGGCAACATCAAAAGCCTGGCGAATTGTCAGGTGGATATTGTCATGTTTTTGCTCGGGAGAAGAGTTTTGCTTGATGACTAATTCTTCTCCTGGCAATGTCAAATTAATCCGCACATGGTAAACATTTCCTTGGCGATGATGTTGATGAGGAGCTTCTACTACCACTTGACAGCGAATAATGCGATCGCAAAAATGATAAAGTTTTTCTAGCTGTTGATTAATGCCAAGTTCAATAGTTTTGGAATGGGGGAGATGGCGAAAAGTGACTTGTAAGGGTACTTGCATCTTCATTTGTTCTCCTCATACTAATTAGTTATACCTTGAAGGTAAGCTAAAAAGTTGAGGATTTTGTGAAGGAAAGCCCTCTAATATGAAATACTGAAATGTCTGATACAAACAGAAAATTTAGGGATTTAGGGATTTAGGGATTTAGGGATTTAGGGATTTAGGGATTTAGGGATTTAGGGATTTAGGGTGAATTCCGAACTCTGACTTCCCAAAAATTACTTAATTTTGTGGCGGCGTAAACGATTCAAAATCCGATTTGCTAGTACCGATCCTTGGACTGGCTTGACAACATAATCATCTGCACCAATCGCAAAAGCTTGATTCTGGGTTTGTTCGTCTTGATGCACGGTTAAAAATAAAACTGGTAGATGTTGCCAATGGCGATCGCTTCTTAATATCTGACAGATCTCAATCCCATTTAAATCAGGCATATCTATATCTAGAACTAAGATATCGGGTTCTGTTTCTTCCAGAACTTCCCAAAATTGGGTCGATTTGTTTAGGGTAATAATCTCAAAACCCCAAGGTTTGAGAGACATTTCTAAAGATAGCAATACCTGAGTATCATCATCAATAATCAGTACTTTAGCCGCAGCCCCCAGATTTTCTAACAACTCAGCTACCGCTAAAATGGCTGTCTTCGGTTCAACAGGATACTGGAGAATCAAATTTCCTCCCTTACGCACAAAGTTTAAACGATCCAACAATTGAGGAGATTCGGCGATCGCTACTATGGGTAAGTTGGGTTGACGTTGATGTAGCTGCTCCAGAAATTCTAGATCGTCACCATCAGGAAAAACTATTTTATGTAACAGAGCATCAATTGATTCTTGCTCTATGATTGCCGTTGCTTGAGCAAGATTGGCAGCAATGTATGTCTTCATCCCACTTTGGTTAGCTTCCGTTGCGAACTGCTGGCTGATATTCTGTTCCAGATTGCAGTCACAGTCAATGATTAACAAAGAAATATTTTGGCTGAGAGCACCTCTAACCGTCGCTTCAAAGGGCTGATGTTGCAATTCCCCATTGAGAGCTGTGGTCAGCTTAACAACCTCCCCTAGATTAGATTGAGCAAACGGAGTATCCCAGAGCATTTTTTCAATTTGTTTGGCAATACGGGAACCTTCTGGGAAGCCAAAACAACCCAAAGAACCCGCCAACTTATGAGCCGCCCCCCTAGCTTGTTCCTGAAGTTCATCGGTTAAGGAATTCTCTAAGGATGCCACTACTAGGCTTTCGATATCTGCTAACCTTTGAAAAGCTAAATCTCTAAACTTTGACCAAATTTGACTAATAGTTACGGTTTTATCCTGTCCCTGACTATTTACGGCTACAGAAGCACTATGATCTTGACTATCATCAGCGGACTTAAGACGATAACCCACTCCATAAACCGTTTTAATGGTATCTTTTGCCATCCCCACCGCCTTGAGCTTTTGGCGCAAACCTTTGATGTGAGTTCTCACCGCTTCTTCCCCTGGGGGATCTTCCCCTGCCCAAAGATTATTGATAATTGCCCCTGGACTAAATACCTGTTGAGGGTGGCGCATGAATAGTTCGATCATACCATATTCTTTAGGGGTTAGGGGCAAAAGCTGCTGCTGATGATGAACTTCATGGGTTCTGGGATCTAGGCTTAGAGCTTGCCATTCTAAGATCGGCGAAGCTACAGTGATTTCTCGCCGCAATAATGCCCGGATTCTGGCGGTAAGTTCATCAAAATTGAAGGGTTTTACCACATAATCATCTGCCCCTGAGTCTAATCCCAAAACTTTATCATTTTGGCGATCGCGAGCCGTCAACAGCATAATCGGCATGGTATAGCCTTTAGATCTAATCTGCTGACATAGCTCTACTCCTTCAATATCAGGCAACATCCAGTCGAGAACCACTAAATCAAAATCAAACAGCAAGATAAACTCCCAGCCCATTTCACTATTGCTGGCAATATCCACCGCATAGCGCTGTTCAATTAGCTTACTTGCCAAGATCTCCATTAACTGTTCGTCGTCATCGATAAGCAAGATTCTCATGATTTGACTAATTAGCTCTCCACAACATGGTACAGCTAATTTTGAACCTCAAGCAAATATTTCA
>JBJOPG010000338.1:0-3930 GCA_046050865.1 Cyanobacteriota bacterium | reverse complement strand
AATTTGCGGGCAAAACCATGTTAGCCAGAGAAGCTGCTATTTTGCAGCCAGAGAAATTTGTGCTTAAACCCCAGCGGGAAGGTGGTGGTTTCAATCTCTATGGTGAAGAACTGCGTCAATGTCTGACCAATCTGCAAACAGGAGAGGGGAACGCATACATCTTAATGGAGCGACTATATCCCCCTGTATCCCAGGGTTGGGGTCTACGAGAGGGTCAACTTTGGCAAGGACAAGTGGTTCATGAAATTGGTCAATATGGTGTTTTGGTTGCCCAGGGCGATCGCATTTTCACCAATCAAGCCGCAGGTTATCTCGTCCGCACTAAACTGAGTGAAATGAATGAGGGGGGCATCTCGGCTGGATATGGACACCTCAACAGTTTGATGAAAACAAATTAAAAATAACCAACTGGTTAACCGATCAGTCGATGCTAAGTACGAAAAATCCGTTTAAATTAGTATTTGCTAAATTACAATCTTGATTCAGGTTAAATATGCAAATTAAATACAATAAATGGTTAATTGCGATCGCCTTCATGACAGGCTTGATTTTTTATTCGCCATTTTCTAAATCAATCAAAAACTGGCAAAATTCTTCTGTAGCGATCGCTGAAAATAATTCCCAAACAGACAATACTATTTTAATCTGGAAGGTAGGCAGTCCCTATGAAGGAGATACTCCAGAAGCAGATATTCCCTCGGATTTGCGACAAAGAGCCAAACAGCTCAATGCTCAGATAGTTGTCGAAACATTTCCTGCTAAGGGATTTACCGCCAGATTGAGAGCCGCTATTAAAGATCATCGTGAGCCAGATATTCTTAGTTCTTCTAATTATGCTGTTTTGGATGTGGCTGACTCAGATTTAGGCAATTTTAAAGGTATTAATAGTATTGATGGAGTCGAAAAATCTCTAGTATTTGTGAATCGAACTCTTGACTCACTCCAACCAGATCTGGGCTGGTCAGTTTTACTTAATAGTTCTGGTAATTACAATGTCGCCAGACAACTAGCTCTACCTGAACCAAAATGTGGTGATGACACCACAACTAAATTATTGGGCGAAATTGATTCTCAGATGCTTGAAAAATTGGCTACTGATGCTAGTCAAGCTTACATAGAACCAAAACCAGAATTCAACCAACATTTGAGTCAAGAATCATTGATGAAGATCGATAAGTCTTCTGCTTTAACTAACGTTAAACAAACTTTGGTTTGCTCAATTGTCGCCAATAAAAATTTAGCTGCTGTGTCTACGATCAGTTCTTACACCGGGACAATTTCTGCTGAAGGAAATTATTTAGGTCATTCAGGTTTGCTGTCAGTTTTTCGCCGAGAAAACACTCATTGGCGTTTGTTAACTATCATTTCAAATGAAGAAGCTGGTCCTTACGCAGCCAGCCCTTACTTGGATAAACTAGCTAAATTAATCGAAAATTCAGATGATAGTTCTGGTAGCACGCCTCAACCAGCAACCAATCTATTCCCCGATAATAGACGACCAGTTGTGGAGTCCGAGGAAAAACAGGAAAAACAGTCTGAAAATTTCACTTGGCAACCGAGTACAGACCCTAATGTAGTTGCTGAAATTACAGAATTCATCAGTTGTCCATCTCCAAATTATCCAAATTATCAATGCGAAAGTAGACTATATCCTTTCTTTGACCAGAAAAACCCGGCTAATTCAATGCCTGAAGATTGGCTATACACTACAGACGGAGGTACTTGGCGTTGGCGAGTATGGTCACTTGCTGCCGATGGCTCGATCGCTTTTTCGACAACACAAACTTTTAAAGACCCTCCGTTGCAAATGATGAAAGAGTTTTAGTACTAGATTAAACCCGATCGCAATGCTACTACCGCAGCTTGAACGCGATCGCTAACGGCTAATTTAGTCATAATATTTCTAACATTGGTTTTAACTGTACTCAGGCTGAGATAGAGAGTTGTGGCAATTTCAGGGTTACTTTTGCCCTCGACGATTAACTGTAGAATTTCTAATTCTCGTTCTGAAAGTTGACCGATTGGGCGATCGCTTTGAGGAGGCTGAAGTTGTTTAATTACCTGACGAGCAATGTTAGGGTCTAAATATACTGCTTGTTCTCTAGCAGCAGAGATCGCCGTTTGTAAACCTTTAAAACTAGTATTTTTCAGACAATAAGCATCAGCACCGCTAGCTAAAGAAGCGATGGTTTCGGTTTGAGAACTATGGGAAGTCAGCATAATTATGCTGATATCAGGCATACTGGCTTTGATTTGTTTAGTTGCTTCAATACCATCCATTTGAGGTAAGCCAATATCCATAATTACCAAATCGGGCTGAAGTTTTTCGGCCATTTCCACTGCTCGATAACCATCAGTTGCTTGACCAACAATCGTATATTGAGCGCGATCGGCAAAAAACTGCTCTAGACCCAACTGCATTAGAGGATCGTCTTCAACTAATAAAACTTTTAATAAAACTTTCCCCGAGTACTGAGGCGATAAATCAGAAATCTTGTTGGTGCTTGACATAATTTGCGATGCTAAACAGGTAAAGTAAACCAAAAAGTAGAACCAGTTTTTGGGCTACTAATAACGCCAATTTCTCCACCATGAGCAGTAATAATTTGCTGGGATAAATACAGTCCAATACCTAATCCTGGCATATAGCGAGCGCGTTTACCTCTAGAATAAAGTTTAAATAGATTTTGAGTTTGTGCGGTCGAAATACCTACGCCGTTATCAGTGATAGTAAGCTGTAGGTAATCGCTTTTTAAAGTCGCCTCAATGATTATTTGAATATAATTGGGGTTATGTTTGAGGGCATTAGTCAGTAAATTATTAAATACTCGCCATAGTTGAGTTGGATCGGCCTGAATTGTCGGCAAGTCATCAGTAAGACGATTATCAACCACTACCTGATGTTCTAATAATATCGGCTGTAGATCTACTAAAATCGCATTTACTAGGTCAGTTATCTGGCATGGTTGAGGAGCGATCGCAATACCGTTAACTTCTGTATGATGAGCTTCAACCAATGAATTGACCAAATTAATCTGGCGATCGCTTCCCTGGAATAGTCTTTCTAAGACTAAACGCTCTACGGTTAATTGTTTTCCTGGTTGTTTTAACAAATTCTCCAAGACAATTGAACTTGCCAACATAGGTGTATGCAAATCGTGAGTTACTGAATGTAAAAAGACTTTTAACTCACGACGGGTATTAAATTCTTTCTGCTGCAATCGTTCGTACATAAGCACTGCTGTAATACTAATAAAACAGGCACTAAATAAAGGTATTAAGGTATCAGCAGTGAAAATACAAGAAATTATCTCTGTTTTAATCAAATTAAGTAATTCCAGAAGCGGAATTATGCCAACATAATAAATCATTAATCCTAGTTGAGAGATCAGATGTGTTCGCCAGCACACAGGAATCAAAACTGCTTGAGCTAGAAAAATTAATCCCCAATGATCTACCTCTCCTATATATGGTTCTCCAAAAAAAGTGCCAATAATCAGAGGAAATAAGGTTAAAGACCAACCAAAAACTAAAAATATAGCCTTGGCATAACGTTTAAAGCCATCTTTACGTAAGCGATACCAACTAATCAGGCAAATAATTGCGATGGTTAAATAAGGATAAATTGTGCGATTTCGATATAGTTCAATCTCTTCTCGTCCAGAATTTTCGATGACTGATTGACTAAATTCAGGATCGTAAACCAGAGAAAAGTCCTTGACTGCAAAGGCAGTTACACACAGTAACATAATCCAAAAACAGATCCGCAGGCGATCGCGAAATAGTTTTTGTTTCCATGCTTGATAATCAGGAGATTCGACTGGCGATCTCAGAGACTGTTTGTAAAAAGAAAATAAAGAAGGTTGTTGATGAGGAAGATTAGACTGTAAAAGGAAAGAAATCAAACTAAATAAGTAGAGACAGTGAGAA
>JBJOPG010000337.1:0-3960 GCA_046050865.1 Cyanobacteriota bacterium | reverse complement strand
AGGAGATAAACAAACCCTCAAACAAGCTCTGATTGCCGCCTATGAATCCCAAGAACACCTCCCATTGATGGGGCAGCAAGCTCGCAGAGAAATAGAAGCGGAACATAGCTGGGCTAATCGCGTCGAGCATTTGCTCCAAGAAACTGAGGCTATTCTACAAGCAAAAGTAAAAGCAAAAACAGGAGCCTAAAGCCTCAATTGCTCCTTTCCCCTTGCTCCTTTCCCCTTGCCCTTTAACCTAACTTTATAGATTAATTTGCACTCGTTAAACGACAAGTATTGTCCAAACCCTGATTTCACAATCAAATCAGCAAGAAGGTGATATTTATCACATTGATCTTAGTTTTGTAATCACACAAGCTTCATGCAAACTTCATTAAATTAGGTTTGTAGGTTACAGAAATTTTATTTAAATACTCATGACAATTATTACCGTTACCAGCAGTGCTGACCAAGGAAGTGGATCTTTAAGACAAGCAGTTTATGATGCTCAGTCGGGAGACACAATTAAATTTGATCCCAGCCTTAGTAATCAGAAAATCACGCTCAGCAGTGGTCTCTGGTTAAATAAAAGTTTAACGTTTGATGGTGCTGATGCGCCGAATTTAACCATCAGTGGTGGTAATAAAACTAATATCTTCTGGATGGGTGGCGTTGATCAAAAGTTGAGCTTAAGTGTCAAAAACCTGACCATGGCTGATAGTTACTATGATGCCGCAGCGGGGGGAGCAATTTGGGCGCAAGACAATAGTACGATTGATATCGACCATGTTAACTTTACGGGCAATGTCTCTGATGGAGCAGCAGTACACGCTCAACAGGGTAGCTTTATTACCGTCAACCACAGTAACTTTGATCATAATGACGGCGCCAGTATTAGCGACAAAGAATATGCCACAGGAGCAATCAGTTTATTTGCTTTCGGTGAACTAAAAGTTAGCAATAGTAGTTTTACTAATAATAAAGGTTTTAATGGCGGGGCAATTCACGTTACTTCTAGTGATTTATACGTGGAAAACTCAATCTTTACTGGCAATGACTCAACTCCAGGGAAAGACCGCATCAATTATATTCCTGGGGCGGGGGGCGCGATTTATGCCGATGCTGCCAGTGTGCCTAACGATGAAAAATTTTATGGGAACCTGCCGGAACATGAGCTTCAGGGAGAAGCAGAAGGGGGCATAATTTCCATCAACAACAGCCATTTTGAAAATAACAAAGCAGCAGGACAGGGTGGGGCATTAGCACTTTGGGGCTATTCCCAAGACAAGGTAATTGTCACCAATAACACCATCATCAACAACGAAGTTATTAAAAACAAAGACAACATGGCTCAAGGTGGTGGTGTCTGGTTAATGGGCTTCGGCACTATCGAGAATAATAATATTGCTAACAACCGCTCTGAAGATCAAGGTGGTGGTTTGTTTATCTGGGGAGAAGTACCCAGCACTATTTCTAACACTACTTTTTCAGGTAACCAAGCTGTAAAAGGTGGAGCTATCTACAGTGATATTTGGGATGGGCAAGTAAACATTAATAAAGTCAAATTTGACTCCAATGGGGCTTCTGTTGAAGGGGGTGTTCTCTTCACTAATAAAATTCGTCCTGTTTTTATTCAAGATTCTCAGTTTAGCAATAATACAGCAGGGGATATTGCTGATAGAACCTTTGGCAGCAGCATTTCAGAAGTGGTATATGGTACTGACTCCACCGATAATCTGGCTGGCACAGACCAAAATAGCTATATGTTTGGTTTGAATAGCGATGATACCCTCAATGGTCTTGGGGGTAATGATTACCTCGATGGTGGGGTCAATAACGACATGCTCTACGGTGGGGCAGGAAACGATACTCTAGTTGGTGGGGAGCAAAGTAACACCTTAATTGGTGGGGAAGGCAATGACATCTTTATTGGGGGCAAGGGAATAGACCTGATTGAAGGTGGTAGTGGTCAAGATCGATTTGTCATCGGTAACGAAACTCAACTTTATTACGCCGATCTACCTTGGTCTGACCATGCCGTTATCAAAGACTTTGAGCGAGGACAAGATATTATTCAACTCAAAGGACAAGCTAGTGACTATACCGTACAAGCTGCCAGCAGCGAGGGGTCAAATGGTGCAGGTATTTTTTACCAAGGTAGCATGATTGCTCTTGTGGCGAATATGTCAGCCGCTAGTTTAAGTTTGGATGCAGCAGCAGGTTTTGTTACCTATAGTAGTGCGGCGGTAGAGAGTGGCAATACAGGAACTCCCAGTGATTCTGAGCCACCTCTCAGTTCTTCGGGATTGGAGTTGACTCAAGACGAGCGGTTTACTGGTAGACCAGTTTATGTTCCCTCAGAAAATACTGGTTTGTTTGTCTGGAACACTAATAACACCTGGAAAATTGAAAGCACGGGGGATTTGGATGGTTCTCTCTTTAAAGGCAGAATAGTTGCCGATCGCGCCATTGAAAAGCTAGGTGGTTTTAAGTTGGAAAAAAACGATTTTGTCAGATTTACCGATGATTCTCATCAAGTGGTGGAGTTTTCCATGAAGGTGGCGAATAAATGGACAGATGGCATCTCCTTTAAAGTTGCCGACCAAACGAAGGTGTTCTTGGAAATGGAAGATCGTGCTAATGTGCCAATTAAAGTGGGCGCTGGCATGATTGATGGTTATAGCCTGCAATCAGCTCCTATGTCTTGGGGATTAGAACTCAATCAAGATGCTCTCTTCTCAGATAAACCTAATTATAATCCTGCTGAAAAAAGCGGTTTGATGGTTTGGAATAGCGAAGATGTCTGGCATATGGAAGCTACGGGAACTCCAGAAAATACTCATTATCAAGGCAAGATAGTCTGCGATCGCCCTATTGACGATCTCGGTAGCTACGATTTTGAAGACGGCGATATGCTGAAGTATGCTGACGAATCCCACAAGGTATTAGAATTCTCCATGACTGCCCACGAAGGTATCGACGGTATCTCCTTTAAAACCCCAGAGAATGCTTCGGTCTTCCTGGAATTAGAAGACAGCGATCGCGTTTCGGTTCAAGCAGGTGCTTCTATGGAGGAAATTAACTTGGTTTGATAGTTGATTAAGACTGGGAAATTAGGGATACTGGATTATGAATCTAATTATTTTCCCTAATTCCCTAATCCCCTAATCCCCTAATCCCCTAATCCCCTAATCCCCTAATTCCTCCACGGGGAAAATCGAGGGTAAATATAGTTCTTTGGGGTTGACTAGTTAAATAAATATTGCCTCCCAATAACTCAATCAAATTTTTAACCAGAGCCAGTCCAATCCCTGTTCCTCCATACTGCCAAGGATCAAGATTAGGAATCCGATAAAATTTGTCAAACACTCGCTGCTGCTCGTATGAGGGTATTTCGATGCCTGTATTATGAATCTTCAACTGAATCTGCTGATCTCTGGCTGCGGCAGTAATCCCGATCGCCTCCCCTGGGGGAGTATATTTACAGGCGTTGTTGAGTAGCTCGGTTAAAATTCGCTTGATGCTAGAGAGATCAGATTTAAACAGGGGGAGGGTGGGGGATAAATCAATTTTTAACGTCTGTTGTTGTTGCTCAATTCTTTCCGTGAATGGTTCGATAATCTGTGACAGGCAAACGGATAAATCGATCCACTCCATTGTCATCATTTCTTTTTTGGCATCGATGTAACACAGAGTGAGTAAATCGTTCACTAGTTGATTTTGGCGATCGCAAGCTCCATGAAAAATATTCAGTACTTTAGAAAAGGTAGCAGATCTCTGACTACCCATTTCTTTTTTGATTAAAATTTCCAGAGTTTCTGAGGCTAGCTGAATACTACTCATGGGGGTTCGTAATTCATGGGAAATGGTTTTGAGGAAATCGTCTTTTAGGAGGTTTAAGCGAGCCAGTTCTTGAACCTGTATTTGGGAATGTTGATAAAGTCTTGCCTGTCTAATAGCGATCGCACATTGATTAGC
>JBJOPG010000336.1:0-7604 GCA_046050865.1 Cyanobacteriota bacterium | reverse complement strand
TAAATAACTTAAGATGCCATCATAAGCACGACGCTCTTCTTTAGTTAAATTCCAATAATCAGTAACATCTTGAGTCAAGTCCAGCTTTTGGGGAATCCAGAAGTTTTCGCGCATCTGCTGGTATAAACCAGTCGCCCAAGAGTAACGTACATCGTTAAGCTGCATCAAATTAGTCGTGTTACCGAACCAAATTGAACGATTCTCGATGCGATCGTCTCCTTGGGGATTAAAAATAGGATTAGCCGTCATAACACCCTGAGGAACAGAGGCAAGATCAAAGCCCTGCTTTTTCTGAAGATCTTCTGAGTGGGATAAAAATGAAGTCATAAAAGTTTCTAATTTATTTTTCAATAATGCGCTACATACGGTGCTATAGCATAACAAATTTTACAAAATAACACTAAGAAAAAACACTAAGAAAAACACGAGTATTTTTTGAGCGAAAATTATGGATTAAAAACAAAAAAATGCCTGATGGATTAGGTCAGACATCTGTTGAACTTTGAGAGTTAATGACTAGTTACACGTACTGGAATAATTCGTGATTGTTCAAGTCATGTTGGTTGAGTTGAGTATTTTCCAAGATGGCGATCGTATCCCAATGATTGTCGTTATATTCATAGAGATAAGAAGTACCATGGTCGTTAATTAATCGGTATTCAGCATCATCACTAAGTTGTACCTTGTCTTCGTGGGCAGTGAAGTCGCGGATTACAGCATAATCATACTCACCTTGATGACCATAAAAACCACCTTGAGCATCCCCTAGAACAAAGGTATCGACACCAGTACCACCAAAAAGATAGTCTTTTTGACCTGCTCCTGCGGTTGTACCATCAGTACCTTGAAGTAGATCGTTCCCAGCACCACCTAACAAGGAATCATTACCAAGACCACCTAAGAGAGTGTCATTTCCGGCTGAGCCATCAAGAGTGTCATCCCCAGCATTACCTTGTAGGGTGTTATTTTTAGCATCACCAACGATGGTATCTGCGTTTTCAGAACCCAGAACGTTAACAAAATTTCTGACAGTGAAGTGTTGATCGCCAACATAAGGAACGTTTTTCACGATCGCCTGATAATGTTCCAGGTTAACATTCATGGAAACACCACTCTTGATTCCCGAAGCATTGATTGTGTTAGCTTGACCTACTGCGCCAATAACTTCTTCAATCCCATACATTTGATCCTTGGTTAAAGTACCTTTTTGCAATACTCCTCCCGCTAGCATCGTAACCGCTTTCCCTAGCTGACTGTAATCAACTACGTCATATCCTGCTAACCCAGCCAGAATATCATTGCCAGCACTACCTTTGATGTAGTCGTCCCCAACACCACCATCAACGTAATCATTACCAGCGCCACCGTCTAGAAAATCATTTCCTTCGTCTCCTTGGAGATAATCATCACCGTTACCACCAAACAAGGCGTCATTATCAATGCCGCCAATGATAGTATCGTTGCCATCACCGCCATTGATCACGTCTTTACCTTCGTTACCTAAGAGGAAATCTTGACCATTGTTACCATTAAGTACATCATTACCTTGATTACCTTCAATGGAATCATTACCAGCGCCACCATTAAGTACGTCATTACCAGCGCCACCTTTGAGGACATCATTACCGTTACCACCAATGAGGGTGTCTTCATCCTTGCCACCAACTAGAGTATCGTTACCGGCACCACCATCGATGACGTTTTTACCAGCGCCACCATCGATGAAGTCATCACCATTGTTACCTTGGAGATTGTTGTTTTGAGCATCACCAATAATGATGTCTGCGTTTTCGCTACCTAGAACATTAACGAAATGTTTGACGGTTAAATTTAAGTTGCCAACATAGGGAATATTTTTGACATTCAGTTCATTGGTAGCCAAATTAACGTAAAGGGAAACGCCATTATCGAACCCTACTCCTGAAGCATCAATCGTGTTGGCATGACCGATGGCACCGATAACTTCTTCCACACTAGATAATTGATCTGTGCCTAAAAGACCTTTTTTCATGACCCCTTGAGGCAACATGGTGACCGCGTGACCTAGATTACTGTAATCAACTACGTCATGACCTGCCAACCCAAGCATGATATCGTTACCAGTGCTTCCTTGAAAAATATTACTGTTAATATCTGTCCCAACCATATTATCGTCGTTGCGAGTGCCATTAAAATATTTAGTCATTGATATTAAGCTCCAATTATTTTTATTTATTAAGTTGAAAATCAACTAAAAAGTTTTTTGTTTAAAATCTTGTTTTGTATCAGTTTTTGATCCAAGGAAATGATCTTGCCGAAACAAACTAAGATGAATTTATAAAAGTAATTCCAGGAAAACTCTTAAGTGTTTTCCCTGATTTCTTCGATAATAAATCAGCAACCTAGGAGATGCCCAGATTCATCTAAGTGTTTTACACAATGAATATAATGTTAAAAAATGTGCATATAGGCTGTAAATCAGATCTAATTTACTTTTAAAGCCGTAATGAAATATACAGAAAATAAAAATTCTATAAAGTCAGTATTTTTTATGAAATACACTTGAATTCAAGAGATGTAATTGTGAAGCTAAAGTAAAAAAAATCATCTCAAGTTTTGTTAGCAACTGATATTTTTCGATAGTCTCAGTTGTTTAACCTACACAAAACGTTTTAGTATATCCTTATATCTGTTTTTCAAGCGTTTTGACTGCACTCCGCCCCGCTTAATTTCTTCGAGTATTTCAGGAGAGCAGCATTCTCGGGAGCTATTTATGTCTGTTACCTTAAAAAGCTCTTTGACGTTAATTTCCCGTGCATAGCGATAATCAATGACAGACTCTTTAACGATAAAACTTGGTGATTGGGGACTAGGTTTGATAACACAAGCTAATTCTGACTTTGGCTTTTTGGTAATTACAGGGACAAACAAGTACTTATTATTGCCAGTCTCGGCGATCGCAATAAAATAATGAGGCTTAATGGGAGTTTCTACCAAAAAAACATCTCCCAATTTTATTGACAAGTCAGCCATGCAAAACCATATCTAAATAAGCTTCTTGTAGAGTCAGCTGTCTAATTTCTTCGATCTCTGAATCGCTTTTACCGACATTGTGCAGGATATCTTCAACGACAATCGGGATTCTCGAAGTAATCGGCTCTGGTTGACGCCATTCAGGTAATCCATGAGTCCATTCTGCAACTGCGAACGGATCTAGATGACCAAAGTTAGTATACACCTCTTTGAGAATTGCTTCTTCTTCCTCGCAAAGCTCATCGTTACCAGGATCTGTTTTTAAAGAAACACAGTAGTAATCATCTGGTCGAAAAATAAACTTAGTCCACACTGATAAACTGTGCCCTGCTGGCTGCCCTTTAATTAAATCGTATACTTGACTGAGTACTGGACCATATTTCATTGAAACGTAACAGTCTCCAGTAATCGGCATTTCCAATTGCTCTAAAGCAATACGGTCAGCAATATAAAGCATTTTGAGCAACCCAAGATACTTCATGCTTCCACCTTTCAACTTTAATAGCAGGGCAGAAGCCTGAACAGCTTTCTCTGGATGAAATGTAAATTGGATCGGCTCGCTCACTTGTTGGTAACTAACTTTCGTTCATTAAAGGTAGATATTTATTACTATCATTGACCTGATGAGTATTAGTAGCCTAGAATTTGAGTTCGATCTAATGTGGTCAGAACTTTTTCCTGACTTAGATTTAGAAACCGAAGTACGGCTAATTCCTCAACGTCGTTTTAAATTCGACTATGTAAATTTTGCTGCCAAAGTCGCGATTGAGATTAATGGACAAATTTGGCATCAAGGCGGACATACTACTGGTAAAAGCCTGATGCGAGACTATGAAAAACTCAATTTAGCTCAGCAACATGGCTATTGTGTCTTTCAATTATCCAAGGAAATGATCACCGAAGCTTGGCTGAAAGCGATCGCCGAAACGATCCGTAGCCGACACTTGGAGTTGTTCAAAAACCAGGGGCTTGGAGGATTGGAGGATTGGAGCTTGGGGGCTTGGGGACTTGGGGACTTGGGGAATCAATCCTCAATAACTCTCCCTACTTCCCTACTTCCCTACTTCCCTACTTCCCTACTTCCCTAAATTCTTCGCTTCTTACTCCAGTCTGTACTTGCCATAAGCCTGCATAAACCCCATCTTGAGCTAACAGTTCTTCATGGGTTCCTCGTTCCACTAGTTGACCGTAATTCATCACATAAATACAATCTGCATGTCTAATGGTAGAAAGACGATGGGCGATCGCAATGGTGGTTCGATTTTGAGTAATTTTTTCGAGAGAACGAGCAATTGCTGCCTCGGTTTCGTTATCTACTGCCGAGGTGGCTTCATCTAAAACAAGAATTGGCGGATCTTTTAAGACGGCTCTGGCGATCGCAATACGTTGTTTTTGTCCCCCAGAAAGTTTCTGTCCCCTTTCCCCCACTATGGTGTCATAGCCTTGAGGTAATTCTCCAATAAACTGAGCAGCTTCGGCAATTCGGGCAGCTTCTTTGATTTGGCTAATAGTAGCATCAGGAGAACCATAGCTGATGTTTTCCCTGACTGTACCGTGGAACAGAAAGACATCTTGGCTTACCAAGCCAATAGCACGGCGCAAATCCCACAACACAATATCCTTGATATTCTGACCATCTAAAGTAATTTCCCCTGACTGTACCTCATATAGTCGCAGCAGTAGTTTAACTAAAGTACTCTTCCCCGAACCTGTTGCGCCAACGATGGCAATAGTTTTACCTGCGGGTATATCGAGAGAGAGATTTTTAATCACGGGTTCTCTCTGGTTGTAGGCAAAGGTAATATTGTTTAAATTAACTGCCCCCTTAATTTTCTCCAGAGGTAAAGACTTTTCTCCTGAGTAGATGGCGATGGGAGTATCTAATAAATCCATGACGCGGGAGATGGAAGCCATTGCCCGTTGATAGAGATCAAAGGTTTGTCCCAGACGGGTTAAAGGCCAGAGTAATCTTTGGGTCAGAAATACTAAGACACTGTAACTACCTACGGCTAAGATGCCAGATGCAGCCTGCAATCCGCCATACAGCAAGATGGCAGTAAAACCTGCCAGAATTACCAAACGAATTAAGGGAATAAAAGCAGCGGAAAGAGCGATCGCTTTGTGATTACTCTGTCGATAGGCATGACTATCTTTACGCAAACGTTCTATTTCATAGGCTTCGGTAGTAAAGCTTTTAATGGTAGTAATGCCACTTAGGTTATTGGCTAATCGAGAATTGAGAGTACTAACTCGTTCCCTCACTTCAGCATATCTCGGGGCAAGCCATCCTTGAAAGGCAACGGAACCCCAAACGATAATTGGAATGGGCAAAATTGCCATCCAAGCTATGTCAGGAGTGAAGAAAAAGAATGCTCCCCCGACCAACAATACTGTTGTAAGAACATGAATAATCTCATTGGCTCCAACGTCTAAAAATCTCTCTAGTTGGTTAATATCGTCATTGAGAATGGAGAGTAAAGCGCCTGTACTGCGCTCTTCAAAGTAAGCTAGTTCTAAATCTTGGATGTGACTATAGGCATCTAGACGAATATCGTGTTGCACATCTTGAGCTAGGTTACGCCACAGGCGAGTAAAGGCATATTCAAAGATGGATTCTAAACCCCAAATAATTGCTGACAAGATTGACAACACCACAAGCTGTTGAAAAATATCGGTAATTCCAAACTTGGCTACTATCGAGTCTTGTTTCTGAACCACCACATCCACTGCTGCACCAATAATTGCGGGAGGGGCGAGGTCAAAAAGTTTATTCAAAATGGAACAGATTGTTGCTTGCCAGACTACGGTTTGATATTTGTCCCCATATTGTAATAAGCGTGTTAGAGGGTGCTGTGGTGATTTGGCGTTGCGTGCGGTCATGAGGTTTTTTTTGAGTTCGGAGTTCGGAATTCGGAATTTGGAGTTCGGAGTTATAGCCATCCTCTGAGACGGTAAATAAACATGCCAATATATTCTTTTAAGGCTTGGGTCGTGAAATCAAGGCTTTCGGAAGTGGGAATTAAACTGAGAATTCGCGACTGCTTACTATATCTACTTTCAATTAAATTGCGATCGCTGACCATTAAATCGGCTGGAGCGGGTATGGCATCAATTTTAGCTCTACGGAAAATAGCCAGAGAACGGGGCATGTGTGCAGCAGAAGTAACTAGTAAGATTCGTTTAAGCTGCTCGCGCTGTAAAATTTCTTTTGTAAAGATAGCGTTGTCATGGGTGTTTAAGGAGCGAGATTCGAGGATCATGTCCTCACGGGGGATACCAAATAATTCTAGAATAGTTGCCATGCTTTCCGCTTCACTAGAGTCGCCGCCATACCATTGAATTCTTCCTCCAGTAAGTATAATCTTGGGGGCGGCGCCATCTTGATATAGTTTTGCTCCATAGATCAAGCGATCGCCGCGATCGCTAAGGTCGGGAATAATTCGCGGTGGTTCATTATTTCTCGTACCCCCACCCAAAATAACAATGGCATCCGCTGGAGGAGGATCTACTAAGGGTAAATACTGGCGCTCTAAAGATGCAATTAGACGATTACCCACTTGAATATTCCCGGCGATCGCCACAATAGTTAATGCCATTAGAATCGGGATATAAGCTTTACGGGAACGTCGATAGCATAACCATAATGCCAACAACATTAAGAGACAAGATAGTCCTACAGGATAGATGAATAAAGGTAATAACTTAGATATAAATAGAAACATAGGTTTGGTGTGAATTAGCTTCCCTTTTAACAAGCAATTAATCTTACATGACTACTTGGACTATTTAGAACTACTTTAAAACAGAACTATGAAAGGTTATCGGTGGATATATTGGTCAGCTTGGTTAGTGGCGATCGCTTTCAGTGGTGTAGTTGAGATTTCTGCTCAGGGAGTTGAAGCTCCTGATGGCACAGCGGCTTTTGAATCAGGACTATTACTACTAGATGCTCACACTACTTTTGATGGAGTTCGAGTTAAACAGGCAAGATATTATTTTGATCTGGAATTGCCCGATGATATTGGGGAATCTTTGCAAAAGGTGGAGATTCAGCAACGTAATGGTGGAGATGAGGTTACCTTTGAACCCGAAGAAACCGAAGTCTATTTGGGCAATCACCACGATAAAACAGAAGGTGTAAAGGCGATCGCGACCCGAGATGAAGATACAGAAAAGATTACCGTTCAGTTCCAGCAGCCTATAGCTCCAGGCAATAAGGTCACCATTGGCTTAAAGCCCAAAAGTAATCCGCGCTATGGAGGAGTATATTTGTTTGGTGTGACAGCTTACCCCACAGGAGAAAAAGCACGGGGAATGTACTTAGGAGCAGGACGATTACACTTTGAAAATTACAACGATGGCGATCGTTTTTAATGACTAGCTTTGATTTTGTATTTATGAAACTCCCGAGAAACAAATTACTCTTTACCCTTTTCCCCTTAACCTTTACCCAGTCTTAACAGATACATTTATTTCTTGGAGTTATCAAAGTGGTGATTGCTCACCCTTATGGAATTTATTAGTAATATGTATTAGATTTTGTCGTTCTAGCTACACCATTAGCGGCTAAAAGAAGCTACATATAGTATTGA
>JBJOPG010000335.1:0-3973 GCA_046050865.1 Cyanobacteriota bacterium | reverse complement strand
ATAATTGAAATATTATTAGATAATGATGAAAGAAGTGAATATGGATATGGATATTGAAGCTGCCTTGCAAATTCTTATTGACTTTATTGTTCAAGAAACGCAAGAAACTTTAAATGAGCAAGAGCAAGCAATTATTGTAGGGTGTTTAGCGGGATTAACCTATAAAGAAATTAACCAGCAATCAGCAATTTTAAGGGGATTAACAGTTGAATTTATTGCCAGGTGTTTAGCTTATAAACTTTGGAAAAAACTCAATCAAGCCATTAATCAAAGTACTAAAGTTAACAAAAAAATTAAAGTGAGAAAAAATCAAATTTGGTATGTAGTTGAAGAAATTATTAATCTACAAATTACTAATCAACGTCCAGTGATCGAGTCTTTGCCAGCTAGTCTTTTGGAAGACAAAATATTAAAGGGACGTTATGAAATTACTGAGCATTTATTCGATCGCAATTCCATAGAAAGGCATTATCTAGCGATTGATCGTGATTTAGGAGATCGTCCTTGTTTGGTGGTAAAACTTTTACCAAAATCTCTCTCTATTCACAAGCGTTTTGAGAGAGAAGCAGGCATACTTTCTACATTAGGCAATCATCGACAAATTCCGCAATTATTGGCTTATTTTACTGAAGAACAGTACTATTACCTGGTCTATGAATATATTGAGGGAGAGCCATTAACCAACCGCTTTATGGAAGACCAGCCTTGGAAAGAAGAGGAAGTAATCTTTTTTTTACAAGACATTCTCTCAGTCTTGCAGTTTATTCACCAGCATGGACTAGTTCATCGTAACTTAAACCCAGATAATCTAATTCAGCAACCTGATGGCAAAGTTGTACCAGTTGATTTTGCCGCAGTAAAACAAATCGAAGATAGCAACAGTTCTAATAGTTTTGCTAGAGGTATGAAAGGATATTTACCAGCGGAACAATTGAGAGGCATCATCACTCCTGCTAACGATATCTATGCCATTGGTAATATTGCTATTCATGCTTTAACTGGAGTCCATCCCTGCCAACTAAAAATTGATCGCTCTACAGGAAATCCCCTCTGGCGCGATCGCGTTGAAGTAAACTTAAAATTGGCAGATTTAATTGATGGGATGGTCTGCTATTATTTTCCTCAACGATATCAAACTGCTACAGAAGTACTGACAATCTTAAAAGATTTATTGTAGTGTTGGAATCACTGAGATACATCTGATACGATACTTCCGTAATACTCGTTTGTGCGATTTATGGATCTCAATCAAAATGATGTTGTCGGTGGTCACTATCAAATTGAGAGTGAACTAGGTAGAGGGGGCTTTGGCATTACCTATCTAGCCAAAAATCGGCACAAAATTCAACCTGAAGATTTAGTAGCTCTAAAACAAGTATCGATTGCCCAGCAGAACAATAATATTGGTGAAAGAAGCTCTAGCTATTTAGCAAACCTGGAGAGAGAAGCGAGAGTTTTAGCCACCCTGAAACATGATTGCATTCCTGAGTTTTTGGGTAGATTTGAAGAAAATAGCTATTTTTACATAGTTCAAGAATATATTGAGGGCAATGATTTAAGGAAAGAAATTGTTCCTGGCAAAAAACTAGCTCAACCAGAAGCGATCGCCATGCTGCGGGATATTCTCACAGTATTGCAGATTGTCCATGACAAAAATATTATTCATCGAGATATTAAACCTGCTAATTTAATCAGAAGAAATCGAGATCAAAAAATAGTTTTAATTGACTTTGGTGCTGTCAAAGAAATTATGACTAAACATACTAATTCTTCTGGGATTACAGTTACTAGAATAATTGGTGCTCCTGCTTATATGCCACCAGAACAAGCGATCGGTAATCCTCAATTGAATAGCGATATTTATGCTTTAGGGGTTACCATGCTACAAGCAGTAACGGGGTTTTCTAGTGAAGAAATATATGACATAGAATGTGAGCCTCATAAGGACAATTATGGTAATTATGTTTGGGAAGATTATGCTACTGAAATTGACGATGGTCTAAAAAAAATCATCTCTAAAATGATTCAGTATCGTTGTGGCGATCGCTATCTATCTGTTGCCGAAGTTTTAGAGGCATTAGATTCAACCACAGGAAGACTTCTTCCTCTCCCACCATTAACTACTATTGTCAGAATTGCTTTAGTATTAGCAATCCTGACTATTACTGCTTACTATCAACGCATTAATCTTCTTAGTTTATTTAATCCTGCTTGTACTTTAGAAACAGGCGATCATCTAAGTTGTGGAGAAGAAACACTATATGCAGCTTCCAAAAGTTATGAGCGTGCCAAAGCTAATCAAGCTGTTAGAGAGAATAAGTATGAACTAGCTTTAGAGTATTATCAATCATCTTGGCAAAAAGATGGTCGAGATGCAGAGACACTAATCTACATGAACAATGCTTTGTTAGAAGCAAACAATATAGATTACTATACTTTAGTAGTTGCTGTACCTCTAAGTTATAAGCAAGGAATTGAAGCAAAAAACTACGAACTCGGACAAGATTTGTTGAGGGGAGTTGCTCAAGCACAAACAGAGATAAATTTAAGTTTGACTAAATCAGATCAAGCAACCCAATATAATTTACCTGGAAAAAATTTTCTCGAACCAAGATCAATCTCTCCCCAAAAGTCTAAAGGATTAAAAATAGTTATTCTTGATGATCGCAATAGTGAAGATGAATCCAAGAAAATGGCTCCAATCATTACGGCTAAACCAAAAGTTCTAGGATTAATTGGTCATTACGCCAGTAATGTTACTTTGGGGGCGATCAATACCTACGAAAAACAGCAATTACCTCAAGTTTCACCGACTACAAGCACTAGTGAGTTGAGCGAGCATCATCGATCAAGCTTTTTTCGGGTTGTTTATACAACGATAGAAGATGCACAAGCTACTAGTAGCACATTAGAAAGTTTAGCTATTAAAGATAAAAAAATAGCCATATTTTATAATCCTAGTAGCGACTACAGTAATAATTTAAGATCTAAACTGAAAGAAATAATTAGAAACCCAATCGTTAAAGAATTTAATATCGCCGAAGACCAAAATTTTTCAACAAGCCTGGCTCTAAAGGAAGCTAAGAGTAAGGGTGCAAATATTTTTATTCTCTTACCAGATGGGCAAGAAACTAATGCTTTGGCTAAAGCAATTGAACTAATTCAAGCTGATAATGGTAACACGGTTATTTTAGGTGGTAATCCTTTAGTAAACTCGAAAATAGAGCAAATAAAAACTGATCGACCATTACAGTTGATTGCTACTACTTACTGGCATTTTTTGCTTGATCCTGAAGAAACTTTTGCTAAAAACAGTCAAAAGCTATGGAGAGCAAAAATCAACGGTAAGACTTCCATGGCTTACGATGCGACTCTCGCTTTGATCGAAGCAATTAAATTACAGAAAAATCCCACTAGACAAAATGTCTTAAAGCAATTATCAACACCAGGTTTTACCTTTGATGGTGCAACAGGACAAGATATTAAATTTAATACTCCTCAAAATGGCGATCGCCTAAATTTTTCTCCTACCTTAGTACGCTTAGTAAACTGCGGAAATAGTAATTCCTTTGTTCCCCTATCAATTGATGATCTTGAAGCATCCAACTTAGCTTGTCAGCCCGAAAAATCAACTTCTTAACCTAACATCAAACTTTTCAACCAAAGTATCACGCACCTTTTGATGTACAGGATCGACATCCTGATCGGTTAAAGTGCGATCGCAACTAATTTAATACTCTAGCCTAGCTAACTAGTCTTAAATATTTAACTATTGCGCGATGTAACCGCCATCCACCATCAACGTTTCACCCGTTACAAATGAGGCATTATCCGATGATAACCACAGCACTGCATTAGCGACCTCGGATGGCTGTCCTACTCGACCCATGGGGTGAATCCCTGCCATGTAAGCTTTTGCTTCATCTTGCCCACCTGTTGCTGTCTCGAACATCTCTGTGGCGATCGCGCCTGG
>JBJOPG010000334.1:0-4472 GCA_046050865.1 Cyanobacteriota bacterium | reverse complement strand
AATGTCAAATGTAACTACCTGAATTTGAGTTTCTTCTGCTAAAACGCGATCGAGTTTTTCATTGGCTTCTTGTTCCGCCTGTTGTAAACGTGAAGTATCCCTGAGTTCGAGCAAACGGGGATAAAGGGCATCGTCGGTAGTTTGACAACGAGCTTTTTTGACAGAATTAAGCACATTGCTACTTTTCTCCTCGGACAAGCGACTAAACCCATTCCTTCGCTTAATATTTGTCTCGATTTTTTGCGCTTCTTGTTCCTGCTGGTTAATTAGTTCCAGCCTGACTTCTTGATAGCGATCGCAAATTATCTGTAAATGAGGTTGCAAACTTTCAATATCCCGCCAAGGTCGCTCTAAGCTTAAATGTTCTTCTAAAGTTTTAATTGCTTCAGCAACTTCTGCTGCTAACCCTATTTCCTTTAGTTGCGCTACCTGATGGCTTTTTACTTCACAAGCTTGTTTAACAGCCTCGACTTTGGCTTCGGTTATTCTGCATTAATAATTCCTAGCTGCTGGATACCATCCCGTAAAGCATCTAGGTGTTTTTTAACTGCTAATACCGTATCTTCTACCTGCCGACTGCGGGTACAGTTTTCTAATGCCTGTCGCAATTTAACTAAGGTTTCAGGTAATTCGGGGCGATTGGGAAGCTGATTATACTTAGCTTCCAATTCCTGTAAAGCTTTGACTTTACCAGGAAACTGTTGAAATACGGCATCGGCGATCGCATCATTTTCGCGATCTAAGTCCACATTTAAAGCTTCTTGAAAAAACTTGCAAATTTTGTTGCGATCTTTGCCATTAATACCCTGTTCACTTTGTAGTAAAATATCTGCCCGTTTAAATTGACTGTCTTTAGTAAAAATATCTTTTGTACCAGGATCGCGCATCGAAGTAATATCCGAGCCTGTTTCTGGTCGAATCCGAATTTTTCCTGCTCTTAATAATCCTGCAATACAAGCCTTAACGACATCCGAGCCATAACCAAAAGGAGGACAACCAAAATGTTGTAGTAAATTAGTTCCCCCACTACCGTTGTTGTCAGTTAAATATTGCAGAATACGGCTGGGAACATCACCTTTACAGGTGGGATTATATTTTCCTGCGTCAAGCTCAAAAATACCCAAATTCTCAGACATAAATTTAGAAGATGCACCTGAAATATCTGGTTCGAGTAATTGTTCTAATTCTTTGTCTGTAATCGCGATTTCGACATATTTGTCATAAAGGGTAGGTAGAATAGTCTCTCCCAATGCTTTGAGAACAACAGCGAAAGTTGTGCCATATTGATACTTATCAATAGTTCTACCCTGGAAATAAATTTGTCCACTTATAAACTGTTCGGCGATCGCATTTTTCACCTGCTTTTCTAGTTCTTCGCAGCGACTTTGTTCTTCAAAATAAAGTCTTTGTTTATCTGAAGAAATTGATTGTAAACGCGAACGATAGCGTTCGGTAATATTCTGAGAACGCGCCAATTCTCGTACTTTATCTGGTA
Source organism: Cyanobacteriota bacterium (assembly GCA_046050865.1). GTDB lineage: Bacteria > Cyanobacteriota > Cyanobacteriia > Cyanobacteriales > Xenococcaceae > Waterburya. Next base: position 2,977 of record JBJOPG010000334.1, on the reverse strand, counting down.
GAGTTTCTAACGAACCAACAACCCAAAAAATACGCTCTTTATAATTCTCTGTAGCACTTTGTTGAATCCAAACTTCGTCTGCTTCTTGAACGGGTCGCTCATGGGGGAAACCCCCAAGACCACGCCCGTCCGCTTTTGAATCATTCTTGGTCAGATAGCGAAAATCAATGGTAATCACATCGAGATCGGTGGTTTTCTGAAGCCTTTTATCTTGAATTTGGCGATCGTCGCTATAAAAAGCAGTCCAACGGAATGATTTCCCTTTATAACGAGGATTATCTACAGTTCCTAGTAAGTCTTTTAGCTTATCTCCAACAATCTCACTTATTTGTTGATTAGTAACGCCGTATTCATCTCGTTCTCGTTGCCATTCTTGTCCAGCAGAACTTTGAATTTTATAACCTAGTTTTTCCGAGTAGGAAATTAATCCCAAATTACGCAGTTTATCTAATGCTTGCTGAATTTCTGGTTCGGCGTTACCCATTCCCATCCTTTGATAGAGACACTGATTAATCAATTGAGTAGTTGTAGCCTGTTGTTCTTGAATCAACTCCAGCAGAGCAACTACTTTAGCCACTTTGGTAGCAACTTCATCATTAGCAACTTCTGGATGGGCAAATAAACGAGTCAGAGTATTCTGCATATCCGCATCCAAAGACGAACTTTGAATGTTATAAATCGTGTCTAGACTAATTAATTCTCCTACTTCTTTTTCTGCCAGATTTTGTTCGCGAAATAATTCCCCTAATAACTGCAATAAACCACGAATTGCATAGTCATCCCCTTTAACTCTTGCCGAACGTACTCGCAGACTTGAAGCAATTTGCATTAACAGGTCGATATAACCAGGTAATAGAGGATAAACTTCGAGGAAATCCTCTTCAGTAATCGATTCGCAACCATAACCATAAAGTTTGAGGTCGCTACGATGTTGTTGAAAGAGCGATCGCAGTTCTGCTTCTTTGGTAGGAGCTTTTTTTAATAGTCTTTTGTGAACTACGTCGCGAATATTAGCTGGGTCGAGATGAACTCTCAAATGAGGGGGGAATCTGTCTTTTAGTTTGCCAATATTGCTTTCATCGTCATTATCTTCGAGTTTTTGCTGCCCTGTTGCCAATAACCAGACTTTTCCCTTTAATTTCTGCCCTAAATCTGCCACAAATGACTGTAATTTGAGCATTCGAGTATCATTTTTGTAGATGTATTGGCTTACTTCATCTACTACTACAAACAAGGTTTTTCCAGGAGCGCGATGATTTAACATAGAGGCGATCGCATCAACTGTTTCCGCTACCGAAGAACCACTATTGGCATCTGACGCTATATGAGAGTCATACCAACTCATAGGGTCTATGTATTTATCAGGATCTAGCTGGTGCATTACCAGAGAGAAATCTTCATCTGCCAGCGTGTCTTGTTTGACTTCCGACCAAGATTGACCTAAAGCCTCTCCCGCACAACGTAAGAATTCTTCCCATTTGCGATCGAGTTCTAACTTTAGCTCGAAATCTGCCACATAATTAATCGGACAATAACCCAGTCGTTTCTGTATTTCTCGCTTAACTGCGGAATGAATTTGCTCTCCTTCTCTAGCAACCGAACCAATATCAAACACTACTGCGATTGGGTCAATTGATAAACGAACCTTATGCCATGCTTCTCTAAATTCATCTTTTTGCGGTGAATCATCTCGTTCTAATAAAGCGTCTGCTAAAGAACGATGATTTGGTAACTCTAAGTTATCTAGCGAAAGACCTAGCAATTTGGCAAAACTAGACTTACCAGAGCCATAAAAACCTGAAATCCAAACCGCAGGGAGTTCCGAACCCGATTTTTTACTCAATTCTTTAGCCAGCGATCGCAGTAGTTTAACAAACTGTTCGTGAATACCCGATTGAATCCGCTTTTTTCGCGGATCGTCATCGGAATAACCGCCTGTAATAATATATTCAGAGACTTCAGACAAGACTTTTGCAGGGTCTTGTTCATGGAAATAAATAACTGGAGCAATATCGCGAGTAATATCCGCAGCAAAAATATCTTTAATCAGCATTTATAAAATTTCCTCTAAAGTTATGAATAAATCCGAGGTCGATAGTCTCGATCAGTAGATACTTCTCCCATAAAAGAAAGTGCGCTGGTATCTTTTCTCTCCCCTGGATAAAGCAAAACAATAGGAATGTTTTGCGTTCTACCATCAATATGTTTGAGCAAAGCCGAAGAACGAAAAAAAGGATATAAAGCACCCGCACGTCCAATAAAAATCAAAGTGCGATTAGAGCTATTGGGATACTGTTGGGCAAAATCATCAACCAGAGCAATAACCTCTTGAGCAATACCATTAACACCCTCGACGTAAGAAGCAATTTTGTCCTTCAAATGATTGAGGGAGCGTTCGGGATTTCTTTGATGCAGACGTTTTTCGGTACAAATAATACTTTCAATGACTCTTGGTTCTTCTTCCTTAAGTCGCTTTATCAGCAACTGTTGTAGGGAAATAGACAAAACATTCCAACCTTTTCCTTTTAACTCGTCACTCAATCGCCGAACTTGCGATCGCAATTTGAACTCCTCTCTGGGGTCGTAAGGTAAGATGGCAAAAAGATAATTCCGCATTGTACTGATCTGCGGAGTACTTTCTGTTAATAAATCCTTCCGCAGTGCTTCGATTGATAAATCTAAAGAAGAGTTATGGGGAAAAGAACCAAAAGAAACAGTCATACTTTTTCCTCCCAACTCAATCGGTCGCTGGAGGTTTTTTTCAGCGCGTGCGATTGAGCGTTGCTCAAACCTAAAGACTCAACTGCCCAAGATTTTAAGTCCTCATATTTCCAATCCAATTGATAGACATCGCCAATATATTGAAAAGAAAAATCCTGGGTAGTGCCCTGAAGGATAGGATAAAATTGGAGAGGTAATTCTTGATAAATTTGAGGAAAGAAATATCATTGGAAATACATACCTGTCCAAGTTGTGG
>JBJOPG010000333.1:0-4009 GCA_046050865.1 Cyanobacteriota bacterium | reverse complement strand
TGTTGTTCTAAATGGTAATTTACCAGAAAAAGGTTTGTCTGGTTCTTCTCCTAATTCAGCACACCATTCTAAATAGTCATCTACCGAATTATGAAATTCTTGCTCCAATTCATTTACAGTATTACCTTTAAAGGTAATTACATCTTTAATATCTAACACTTTTCCAAATAAGATTCTTGATGTTTCGTCTACTTCAATTTGGGCTGTATATCCTTTGTATTTCATTGTTAATATTAAAAATTAATAATCTTCAGGTTTTATATCAGCATTTACTAGAAATTCTTTAACAGCTTTGACTGCACCTTTATCTGTCTCTTTTTCTGGATGAGGCTCATGAAACACAGCTTTTACACCATTTAGGGACACTCGAACTCTCGAACCTCTACCTTGCGAAACTTCAGCACCAAGAGCTTTAAAAAGATTTTCGATGCTGTCCATTTAATATCAGAACGAACAAGTAAACTAAACACCTCTATCAAAGTCTGACGCTGTTTTTTATTCATACAACGTTTTTTGAGATTGATTCGTATGTAATCATACTTTTGACTAGATATTATTTCCTACATTAATGATATCATTTTTTAATATCAAAAGGTGATCGATACTAATACCATTTCTCAAAAATAGCTAGATAGATACAAAGGGATAGTTAAAGGTTGAAGGCGGCGGCTTTTTAGTAAGAGTATTCTTATCAAAAACGCGCCTTGTTAAAGGTTTAGTCTGCGAAGCTTTCCCCCTTAACCCTTCCCCTTTTCCCAGCTGTACTAAGTCTCTTGTTAATTTCGAGAATTGGTATAATTGCATAGCCTCAAATATAGAATAAGTTACCTTATCGCCAAGCCATCCAGGAGAAATGTTACGCAAAGAGTTTTTAGAGCCAATGCAAATTACTCAACAAGCACTAGCTCTAGCAATTGGCGTACCCTATCAACGAGTAAATGAATTAGTCAATCAAAAAAGAGGTATTACCCCTTCCACTGCGCTGCGATTATCAAAGTTCTTTGGTAATAGTCCCGATTTTTGGCTTAATTTACAAAATGCTTGGGAAATCTATCATGCTCAAGCAACGGAAGCAGAGCAACTGGAAAAAATTAAACCTTGGGCGATCGCGACGCAGTAAATAAGCCCTTATAGTAAAACCATAAGAGCTAAAAGTGTAATTATTTTTTTGCTGAGTGACAATTTTTTTATATTCAAATTTTAGGGACAACCACTACCACCAAAACATTCAGATTTAAATTTTTTCTTGAATACATCCGATGTCACAATAAAAATATTATCTTGTAGGTCAAATCCTGGATTTTTATCATTAGGAGAGCGAGTACCATCATTATTTTGCGTTGAGGATATTTGACCAACCTCAACAGCAATAATACGTTCATCATCTCCTAAAAGTTGGAATTTTAGCTTTTCGGATGGTGTCAAACTTGATGATGCCAAAAATGCAGCTATTTCAGAATCAGAGGTTGGAATTTTAAACTCTGTGGTAACGCTTTTAGGATCGCCTCCATTTAGAGGAATTGCCAATCCTTGATCATATAAAAATTTTCCTAATGATGGTTGATCTCCAGCATCAAAAACTCCATTGCCATTCAAATCGTAACCAGCATATTGTGTTGGAATCTGATAACCTTTTTTAAAAAATTGCACTGCTTCATCAAGACCTTTTACCTTTGGATTATTATAAGTTCCGTTTTCTTCGTCGCCATTGTAAGTTACTGGATTACCAAAATCTATGGTGTGTGATATTTTTTTGTTATATTTACTAAGTAATTCATTTTGATTATTAGTACCTGGATTTCCCCTATCATCATTGGCACAACCTGTTTTACCTACTGCACTAGAGGTTATTGCCAGAGGAACGCCAGGATTTATAGGAATTGGTTGAGGTTGTCTAGCAACAAAAGCATCTTGAATCCATTTTATAGTGTTGTCAGGATTGCTAGGATCATTACCAAAATCAGTTCGCATATCCCAGTTATCTGTACCATTACAGGAAAATTTTCCTCCTAAACCTTTAACACTCCAGCTAACAGAACTATTTTTATCTGTTGAATTAGCGGCAGCAGTTCTGGCTCTAGCTACAACCTGAGTATCATTAGTTTGGTTTTCATTGACTCCAGTGGCAGTTTTGGTTTGTCCTGTGAGAAATAACTGAGCAGTATTTCTTGGATTATAATTTGGATTCTGTATATTCTTACTTGGATCTAAAGGATCTTGAATTAAAGAGTTTGGATCATAAACTTTTGTAGGATCTTGGAGAGAAATACAAGCGTAAAAACCTGTAGGATTTACTGTACTAACTGTTCCAGTAGAGCAAGGATTAGTTACTGGGGTAGTATTGATACCATCAATTAATGCTTGACTCTCCCATAAAACACCAAGATCATCAACATACTTTCCATTGGCATCCAATAGAGGACCCCATCTATATAAAACTTGAGGTCCTTTCCAGTTAGAACCGTTATTTGAACTTAGATAATAAACTATGCGCTCATTTTTGGTATCAGCATTCTTGTCTGAATCCATTGTTCCACTATCTGAAATTTCTGGAATATCTAATGCTAGGACGACTGTCTTATCAAGTGAAGCTGGAAATCTAGGAGCGTTAATTGTAGTATCTGTTTCAATATTTCTAGCTCGTCTAACTTCATCAGAAATGAAATCTAAAGCACGGGAGTTTTCGGTTCTGGCTTTTACTTTAGAATTTTCTCGTTGATTAGTTTGTAATACTGTCATTAAACCAAAACCCAGGGCACCAATGACAAAAATACTCATAACCAAACCAACCAACAATTCGATTAGGGTAAAACCAGAATTAGCTTGATTTTTTTTTAAAAGTTTGTAGAACTCTTTATTTTTCATATTAAGGACAGTTTTCTTAGCTATAAAATTTAAAATACTTTTTTGGTATTTAGACAATATTTATCGGCAAAATAACCATGGGTTAAATATTGCTTACACTTATCGCCATTTATACAATTACTGTCCCAATATAGTTGGCGCAATCAAGCCTCGTAAATTGGTAAAGACACTGATTTTCAGGTGAAGGGGAAATGAATCTCAGGTAAATTACTTTATTAAAGTTACTCGTTAGTTTATTGGTGAAGATAGAGCGAAATTAATTGTAGGGGCGAACATCCTAAAGGATTCCTTAAAGGGTATCGCTTCGCATAAGCTCCGCGTCGCCGTTCACCCATACTGGTATCTGCTAAAATAGTTAGGCACAACGAGTTAGGCACAACAGATTATGGCGTATATTCGCACTAAAAAAGTGAAGGGTAAGGAATACCAATATTTAGTGGAAGGCTACCGAGATCAAAATGGCAAGGTTAAACAACGAACTATTAAATATCTGGGGGCAGTCCAGACAAATAATGGAGGAAATGAAATGGTTACGACTCCGACTCAGAAAATAACTTTTGAAGAATATTTGGATTATGACGATGGCACAGATAACCGTTATGAATTGGTTAATGGGGAGTTATTTGGAATGACTCCCGCAAGTTTTTTACATTCAGACATTATCGATTTCATTGCCGATTGTTTTAAAGAGATCGCCACTCAAGATAAATTAGATATCAAAGTTAAAACTGGAGATGTAGGGGTTAGAACTGGTGTAAACTCATCAAGGATTCCCGATATCTTAGTTATTGATGGTCAAATTTGGCAAAGTTACCGTCGAAATAAAAGTGCTGTCATTGAAGAGGGAGTAATCTTAGCAGTAGAGGTTGTTAGTCCCAGTACAGAACAGATTTCCAGAGACTATATCGAAAAAGCAGTTGAATATCAAAACATAGGTATTCCTGAATATTGGATTGTTGACCCTATCGAACAAAAAGTAACTGTAGGGGTATTGAAAAATGGCAGCTATACCAAAACTTCGTTTACTGGAGAAAAAGTCATCTTCTCTCCCACATTTCCAGAATTAAAAATAACAGCGGAAGCAATAATATCTGCCTAAACAATAAATTATTTGAGTTATAAATATCCTTCGATCAAAATATCA
>JBJOPG010000332.1:0-4018 GCA_046050865.1 Cyanobacteriota bacterium | reverse complement strand
TATTGGTTAATCGGAGAAACAGCAGGTAGAAGTATTGTCGGTGTCTGGAAATGGCTTTGGGGCTTACCAATTGAACCTGGAGGTAAAATTGCGAAAAAAGTTGCTCAAGAATCTCTACAATCGATGCAATTATCAGTAGCTAATTTAACCAATAGTGTGGCGAAAGTTGTTACTACTTACCAACGAGCTGAAACCCAATATAAGCAAAAACAACAAGAATTTTATGACGCAGAAAACCAAGCCAAGCTTGCTTATCAAAAAGGGAATCAAGAGGCAGCCAGATTGGCGATCGCCAAAGCCATATCAATTGAAAAAATCCTACCTCAATTGAAGGACAAAGTTCAAGAAATCGAAAAAACCATGATTGCTGCTAAAGCCAAACTAACTAGAGAAAGAGAAAAAGTGGAAGCTTATAAATTAAATATGGCAAACATGGAAGCTTTAACGGAAATGAATTCGGCTATGGGAGAAATTAGCAAAATTACTACCGATTTAGATATTGAATCAGCACAAACGCAATTTAATGAAGCTCAAAGTAGCATTGAAATGAGATTTTTACAAGAAAATGTGAAAGCTGAACTATTAGAAAATACCACAGAGAAATTGCAAGGAGAAATTGATAAATTAGTCACCGAAGATGAAATTGCTCGTCGTTTTCAACAACTATTAGTTGAGAATAATTAAGAATTTTATAAATTATGACCATCAAATCTCTGAGAAAAATACCACCAATTTTTTTTATTATAGTTGGGTTACTAATTGCTTTTGGTTTTCATCGGTTTATTAACTTAACTGAAAATAAAGTAGTTCAAACAACTAGTATTATTAATCAATCTGTACCAAGTCGTTTTAGTCGGGGAGAAAACTTATTAATTCTGGAAAATGTTACTGAGGAAAAGAAAAAAGGAATCGAATCCTTTACCAAAAAAAACTATCCAGAGGCGATCTCTTTCTTTGAACAGTCTCTTAGGAAAAATCCTAATGATCCAGAAACAGTTATTTACTTAGAAAATGCCCAAGTAGCCTCTGGCAATCCTATCAGTATTGCTGCTGTTGTACCTATTGGCAGTAATCTAGATGTTGCTCAAGAAATGCTTAGGGGAATTGCCCAGGCACAAGCCGAGTTTAACTCCCAGGGAGGTAATTTACAAGTTCAAATTGTTAATGATGAGAACGATCCTGAGATTACCACACAAGTTGCTCGGAAACTGGTAAATGATCAAACAATCATAGCCGTCATTGGTTCTAACGCTTCCAATGCTTCCTTAGCAGCAGCACCAATCTATCAAAATGCTGGCTTAGTGATGATTACACCTACTAGCACAGCTAATGAACTTTCTAATTTTGGTAACCATATTTTTCGGGCAGCACCAACCAGCAATGAAATGGCAGAAGCTTTAGCTGAATATACAGTTAAAACTGCACGCAAGAAAAAAATTGCCATCTGTTTTGATTCTCAAGCACCAGATAATGTGGCATTCAAAGATGAATTTGTTCCCGCATTAATTGCTCAAGGTGGTACTTATGTTGATACCCCTTGTGATTTATTCGCCTCCGATTTCAATGGAGAAAATGCCATCAATAGTCTAATTAGCAGTGGTGCAGAAGCTCTCCTCGTTGCGCCTCATATTGATCGATTAGACCGAGCAATTGATCTAGCGCGAGCTAATCAGTGGAAAATGTTACTATTAGGCACTTTTTCCTTGGACACCAAGAAAATTACTGAATCAGGGCAAGGAGATTTAAATGGAGTGGTATTACCTGTACCTTTTCATCATCAAGTAGCTTCCGCTCAAACCTTTGTCTCGAAAGCAGATCGACAATGGGGCATTAAGATCAATTGGCGCACTGCCACTAGTTATGATGCCACTCGTGCCGTTATTGAAGCAGTAACTCAAAATCCTGACCAAAATCGCGATCATGTTGCTTTTGCTTTGCACGAGCCTAATTTTGCTCCTGCTGGTGCCAATGGTAATGTGCAGTTTTTACCTTCAGGCGATCGCATAATCAAACCAGTTTTGGTTAAAATGAAGGCTTCTCCTGGAAAGGGATATTATTTTGAGCTTTTATCTACTGAGTAGCGTTTAATTTGGTTTATCAGGCAAGCGATCGCACTTTCAATACTTCTCGTTTAAGCTTTGTCATTGATCGGTTTATTAGTGGGTAGTAGGTAGTAGGTAGTAGGTAGGAAGTAATCGCTACTTTTTATTTGTTATTTTTCTAGCTTCATAGATTAATCTACATTTGTTAAACGAGAAGTATTGATCGCACTTTAACCGATCAGGATGTCGATCCTGTGCATCAGAAGGTGCGCGATACTTTGGTGAGAAATGATCTAACTAAACAAAGGCGATCGCGAAATGTTGATAGCTCACAATTAGTAGCTAGCCATAAATATCACTTCGATGACCTATTTTAACTACCAAGATAAGCAATTGATTATCTTCAATACTATAAATAACGCGATAATCACCTACTCGAATTCGATATAAATTATCTTGCCCAGAGAGCTTTACTGTTCCAGCAGATCTAGGCTCTTTCGATAAAGCATCAATTTTAGGTTTTAGTCTTTGTTGCACTTGAAAAGGCAGTGTTTTAAACTGTTTAGCAGCTTGTTTTACAAATTCAATACGATATTTCACAGTCCAATTTCTGCCTTTAGCTCATCCCAAGTTACCGTTCCTTCTGTATCCACTGTTGATAAAGCAGCACGAGCATCAACTATATCTTCAGCATCTTGTTCTTGCTTGGCTTTTAAAAAATGTAGAAAATCAAGTACTTCTATGATTAGAGGATCGGGTACATTATTTAACTCTTGGATTAATTGATCTTTGGGGGTCATAATTCATCTCTTCTATTTCAATAGTCTCATACAACATTCTTCTGATAGTATGCTGTGGAATTGAGTATTGGTATTTATCTTAACAATATTATGAATCGCGGTAATTTAGATAAGTCATAATTAAGCTTTTATGTTAAATTTGGTATTTCTCAGACCCAGTTTATGTTCAAGATTAATTCAGGTTCAATCATCTCTCGTCTACAGAAACATCGATTTTTATTTATAGGTGTTTTAGTAAAAAGTTTTCTTCAATCATTTGTTTTGACAATTGGCTCTTTAGATTATGATTCCGCTCTTCGAGTAGATATCTATATTCCTTTTGCTGCCTATGATATTAATTTGGTGAATATTCTATTCATGATTTTAATCAGAATAGTTCCTCTGTTTATAATTCAATTTGTTTTAGGATTATGGTGGTGTTCAGCAAAAGATATAAAAGAGAAAAAAATTATTGCTATTATTTTATCTGTATCTCCCATATTTATTCCAGGCTATATATTTTCGCCACTATTCTCTATTGGAGTAATTATCAGTTTTTTTGATGGAACTTTAACAGCAGAAGATATTAGTGAAGGATGGATGTTTTCTTTGGCTACCATGGGGTTTTATTGTCTATTTTGGTTGTATATTTTAATTAAAAGTTTTGTATCAAGCGAAGAATGATATACAATATTACTTGACGTAATTATTACATATAATACTACTATGTTTACTCGATTTGAAGCTAGTGAAAATAGTTAATCAATAGACAATTTATTTAATTAATCTAGTCTGCTTGAATATATTTCTTGCATAAAAACATGAAAAATAACCTTAATAAAATTAATCTTCCTTTTCCTTCAGGATCAACAACTTATTTAATTGGTGGTGTTGTTTTATTCTTACTGTTAACCATCTTTAAACCCTTTACCATTATCAATGCGGGCGATCGCGGAGTAGTGATGCGGTTTGGCAAAGTCTTAGATGGTGTTTTGGACGAAGGTATTCACCCGATCATCCCCATTGTTAATACCGTAGAACATCTGACGGTGCGAGTACAGAAAAACGATATTACTGCTCAAGCTTCTTCTAAGGATCTACAGGATGTCAAAACTGACGTTACCATCAACTGGCATATTGATCCTGCCCAAGTAAATCGTGTATATCAACGCATCGGTGATGAACAAGAAATTCTCA
>JBJOPG010000331.1:0-4019 GCA_046050865.1 Cyanobacteriota bacterium | reverse complement strand
TCCCTTAGTAATATCTATGCGATGAACCGTGTAATCTAAGCCGATCTCTTCCAGCATGATAGAAGCTTTGCGACCATTGGGAGTGGTAAAAGTATACAGATCAATCATTTTGAATACAAAATTATTAATTACGTTTGATTTACCTACTATTATGACGACACATCCAAAGATGAACCGTAGCTCGGTAAACTAATAACTAAGTTTAATCATGGGATTTTGAATTTATTGGTGGATATGAATAATACAGTTTGGGAATTAGATTTTTATTCACGTCCCGTCTTAGATGAAGAAGGTAAAAAGCGCTGGGAAGTTTTAATCTGTGAAAGTCCCAACAGTATAGAGCGTTTGCGGAGCATCCCCGGAGGGGAATCGCCTGATAACCTATTCAAATATGCTGAATATTGCTCCAGCACTAAAGTTAATTCATTGTGGTTAAGAGAAGCCATTGAAAGAGCGATCGCCGAAGCCGCCACCACCCCCAGAAAAATTCGGTTTTTCCGCCGTCAGATGAATAATATGATTGTCAAAGCTTGCGAAGATGCGGGAATTAATCCTGTGCCCAGCCGTCGCACTTATGCCCTAAATCAATGGCTTGACCAGAGAATGAGGGATTTTTATCCTCAGGAAGCAGGATTTGATCTCAATACCGCTAATGCTACTTCGGTACAGTATCCGCCATTAAATGCTATTGCTTTACCTGATGCGGTAAAAGGCGATCGCGGCGATAAATGGATTTTTGCCAGTCTAACGGCGGCGGATTTTGATGAGATGCAAGACTGGGAAATTGCTTTTCAAGAATCCTTTGCCCTTTCCCTGTTGGATATCAAAGCTGATACGGCAATCCCAGGCTTAATCATTTATTCTCCCCGCGCCAATCCCTTAGCTGCCTGGATGTCAGGGCTAGAAATGGGGTATCTTCAGCTAGAAAAGTCTGCTCGCCCACAACTACGTTTAGAAACTGGATTGAGCGATAGCTGGACATTAATCAACTTAACTAACCCAGAAATTATCAAACAGGCAGAAGATTTCGACTCTGCCAAACAAAAAGCCAATGGAGTTCACTTTTTAGCCGTGCAGTCAGATCCTAATTCCGAAGCCTTTGCTGGATTTTGGTTGTTAAAAGAATAACTTGATTTTAGTTAATTCCTAATTTTACTTAGAAGGGGAGGGAACCAGACGTTTTTCTAAGGAATTTAGTCTCTGTTGGGCAGTTTTATTTTCAGGATCGTATTTTAGGGCTTCTTTATAAGTTTCCACCGCTTTAACAATCATTTGTTTCTTCTCATAGACGTTACCCAGATTGTTGAAGGCGATTACATATTCAGGGTAAAACTTCAAAGCCTCTTTATACTGTCTGATAGCAATATCATATTGTTCCTGCGCAAAGTAAGCATAGCCCATAGCATTGTGAATTAAAGCTTGGTTTTCCGCTGGTAACTGCTTATCTACTTTTAAAGCCTTCTGGAGGAGCGAAATCGATTGAATAAACAACTTTTTATCTAAATAGAGACTGCCCAGTTCGTAATATTCTTCCGCAGTACCTTTTTCTTTTTTTAGCTTGTCTTGTAGACGGGAAAAAGTACTTTCTTGCTTACGAGTTTTAATAACTTCTCGCAGAATATAAATCGCAGCAAAAACTAAAATTGCTAGTAAGGCAGAAATATAGGCGACAGGTAGATTCTCATTCATGGGCGATCGCAGTGGTGATACTTTATTTAATTTGGTTTTTAATTACCTGTAATTTTCACACATCTACCCAGACGAGATCCTTAATAGTTAACAAAATGTTGGGGGTATGTAATTTCTGTAGGGGCGAACGCCCTAAAGGATTAGCTGCGCGTCGCCGTTCGCCCCTACAATTGGATAACTATCAAAGCCATTCCCAACTAGGAAAAGTTGCAGCTTGTCCGTACTTGTGTCCAAATTTATCAGTTATATTCCAAAGGATTGCTGATTTAATTAAAAATCTTTTTCCTTTGCTAGAGATTCTTACTCCTTGATAATTTTCAATATAGCCCTGTTCTTTTGCCTGTTGGAGCATTATAGCCCGCTCCTCTCTGACGACTGGTTCGGCACTTTGGGCAGAAGGAGTTTGGATAAATTCTTCCCAACTCAAAGACCAAAGCTGTAAAGCTGTTTGATTACCATAGTTGAAAATCGGCTCTGGTTGACTGCCATGAGAAACTAGGACAAATGGCGCATAAAATAAGGCTTTTGATAATTGCTCGGGGGTAGCTGCGGCATCAAGCAAATTTCGCCCCAATAAATGGCGATAGCTAGCTGCTACAATCTGCATCCAGCGAATAACTTCTGGTTGTTGCCAAACAGGTTTAGTCATATGTAGTCATAGGTTTTAAGGGAGTCAGCTGTCTTTCTAATTAAGCAATTAATGACTGGTGCAGCAGGATTTCTTGGTTTAATAGTTTGTATCCTTGCTCTAGGCTCTCGATCTGAGAAAGGCGATCGCGTAACTCCGCCGCGCCTGAAAATCCTGTACAGTACCAAGCTAAATGTTTGCGAGATTGATAGATCCCCTGTTGTCCTTTGTATTCCCACAAGCCCAATAGATGCTCTTTGGCACATTGCAGTCTAGTAACAATATCAACAGGCGGTAATAACTCCCCTGTTTTGAGAAAATGGTCGATTTCGCCAACTAAAAAAGGATAGCCCAAAGTCCCCCGCGAACACATTACCCCATCCGCTTGGGTAATCTCCAAGCACTTTACCGCTGCTTCCACGGAGAAAATATCACCATTGGCAATAACAGGAATAGCCAAAGCCTGTTTAACCTGAGCAATCAATGACCAGTTAGCAGTGCCGTTATAACCTTGAGCACGGGTACGACCATGAAGGGTCAACATTTGCGCCCCCTGCTGCTCCATCCTGCGGGCAAAATCAAGAATATTGATTTCATTGTCATCCCACCCCAGTCGAGTTTTCACCGTTACAGGAACACTTACCGCCTCAACAACAGTTTTGACAATTGCTTCTGCCACTTCTGGTTGACGCAACAAAGATGAGCCACCACCCTTTTTTGTAATCTTATTGACGGGACAACCCATATTAATATCAATTGTGTTCGCTCCTTCTGCCACTGCTTTACGGGCAGCTTCTGCCATAAAATCAGGGCGGCAGTCAAATAGCTGAATACTAATGGGTGACTCATCGGCGGCGATCGCCATAATGCTCGGCAATGCTTGCAAATGACAAATCTCTTTCGCACTCACCATTTCGGTATACATCATCGATGTCGGAGCATAGCGCCGCACTAATCGCCGAAAAACAAGGTCAGTCACCCCAGACAGGGGAGACTGTAATACACGACTATCAACTTCCACGGAGCCAATTTTTAACGGCGTGGCTAGTCTTGTTTTTAATTCCTCAGTTAAACAAGGAACTAAATTAGGAACTTCCAGGGAATTAATCATCTATTTACATCACTAGCAACTAGCCTTGAGATCTCTGTTTTACTCATCAATCCATGTTCTAACTAAAAACGAGCAAAAGATCTCCAAACCCCCACTAAAAGACCTTGAATTTCCACATTTTCCGCTGCTACTTTAATCGGTTCATATTTCCGATTAGCAGGCTTGAGGGTAATTTTTTCCTGTTCCTGGTAAAAATGTTTCAAAGTAGTCCCATGTCCTACTACTCTAGCCGCCACAATATCGCCATTTTTAACTGCCGAACTATCCGCCAGCGATCGCATAACGACATAATCCCCTTCATCAATTAGATCTTCAATCATGCTGTCCCCGACGACCCGCAAAACATAGCAGTCAGACTGAGCAAAAAGCTCCGACAAATCTAGCCTAGTTTTTTCATCATTAAACGGTTCCACTAAACCGCCTGCCGCAATCTCCCCTTCAATCGATAATCCTTTTTCGGGCTGATGTAAGATTTTAATCGTCCGGGCTTTACCATCAATCCAGTCGATATAACCCTTATTTCGCAGTCGTTCCAATCGGCTTTGCACAGGAGCAGGCGATCGCAAATTCATCGCTTTCATCATCTGTCTA
>JBJOPG010000330.1:0-4029 GCA_046050865.1 Cyanobacteriota bacterium | reverse complement strand
ATCTTGTAAATCAATTTGAATAATTGAACTACCAGTCCGCGAAGTAGAACTATACTTATCTATTTCTTCAATTTCTGTTAGTTTATTTTCGATTTTTTCGGTAACTAAATTTTCCACTCTTTCGGCATCAGCACCAGGAAAAAAAGTTTTCACAATCGCAAAACGTGAAACTAATTCAGGGTCTTCTAATCTGGGGAGAGTGAAATAAGAAGAAATGCCCCAAACAGAGATTAGGATAATAGTGAGAATTAGGAGACGAGTGTTGCGATAAAATAAAGTAAACATGATTATTAGTTAGTTGTGATTTTTACAGATTGCTTTTACTCAATTGTTGATAAGATTAAATACCAAAGTTATCTCAATAGAACATGACACCAGAAGAAATTAGGAACACTATCGAACAAATACTAGC
Organism: Cyanobacteriota bacterium; assembly: GCA_046050865.1. GTDB lineage: Bacteria > Cyanobacteriota > Cyanobacteriia > Cyanobacteriales > Xenococcaceae > Waterburya. The sequence continues at coordinate 3,617 of JBJOPG010000330.1, read as the reverse complement.
TGTTCAAAGACAAATTCAAGAAAGTCAAATCAGAAACACAGACAATATAGCTAGAGTGGATCTTCAGATTCAAGAAAACGCTCGACAAATTCAGGAAAATGTAGCATTAATTAGAAATGACAGAGAAGATATTCACTCTTTAAAAGAGGATATTGGTACTTTAGTTGTAGAAATAGCTAAGTTGACAGTAGATCAGCGGGAAAAATTTAATCAATTTTATGGTTATCATCAATCTGCTGATTCGGATAGCTTAGTAGAGTTAAAAGCTCGTAATTTACTATAAATGCCACACTACCTGACCATTTAAATTGTTATTTTTCTCTATCTTTCCATTCTCGTCTTAAAATGCTGTAGATATAATCGTCCCATAATTTTCCATCTAATTCGTGATGTTCTCTCAACACAGCATCTTGATTAAATTTAAGTTTGTATAGTAGCTTAATCGAGGCAACATTGAATGCAGCAGTTTGACAATATAATTTATTGAGATTGGTACTTGAAAATAGATGATCGATGATTGTGTTTAACATTTCTGTGCCAACGCCTTGTTGTCTAAATTGAGGATTAACTGTATATCCAAACTCAGCAGAGCGATTACGGTCATTAAAATCAAAATATTGAAACTTTCCTACCAGTTCATCAATTCCAGGGATTGTAAATGCAAATGTGACTATATCATTGCTGGGAATAACTCTTTTGCCATTAATAATTGGGCGACAGGTTTGCTCCTCAAGACGAGTAACTTTTTTCCATTTTGTGAATACATAATGATGCTTAGTAGTTGCTGGTTCAAATTGTAGGTTTTTGATAATATTTTTCATTTTTTACCTCATTTTTTCTGTTAACAATTTAGAAATAATAACTAAACTAGGCTCTGAAAAAAGTCGTATAGCCATGAGAAAAGTCAAATTTTTCATAGAAAGAAAAAACCTGTTCATTACCTGCTGCTACTATTAGCTTTTGTTCTAAGGCATTATTTTCTTCTAGCCATTGCAAACTATTTTGCAGAAGTTTAGTACCGAGATTATTACCTTGATATTTATCTACAACATATAAAGCTTCTACTTCGCCAATGCGATCGCTAGATAAGGAAGTAATACAAAACCCAATTGCATCTTCATGATTGCTGGTATAAACTAACTGAATATGAAGTTTTCCATCATTAGTTTTTGCTAATAAATCGCCGTTGCGCTGACTTTGAAGATAAGCTGCAACACCATCAGCCATTTCTCCAGCATTTTTGATTTGATTTTCAATGAATAATTGCCAAAGATTTTGACAAGATGGGAGTAATTCGACGCTTCCTACTTTAAATTGAAATGAATTCATCATAAATATTTCTCCAGAGAATTTAACTTAAATATCGATCTTCAATTATTCGACCATAATCTAGTTTGATTAGGCGATCGCACTCCTCAAAATATCGATCATCATGACTAACCGCAATGACAGTTTTACCTCGGCTTTTTAATTGAGGTAATAGTTTTTTGTAGAATATCTCTTTGAATACAGGATCTTGATCTGATGCCCATTCATCAAAGACATATATCGGACGATCTTCTAAATAAGCAGTTAGTAATGCTAGTCTTTTACGCTGTCCTTGAGATAAATTAGTGGTGGATAATTTTCCATCTTTGACTGTTACTTTGTGTTCTATTTTCAATAAGTTTAAATAATTCTGTATTTCTGTAGTACGGTTTGATTCTATTCCCAATAAGCGATCGAATAAATAGAAGTCATAAAATACTACTGAAAACTGTTGCCGATACCATTCACGATTATCATTCATTACAGGAATATTATTTAACAAAATCTGACCGCGATCGGGTGTATATAATCCAGTAATTAACTTAACTAGAGTCGATTTACCACTACCATTACCACCAACAATAAATACAATTTCTCCTGGTTTAAACTTGAGATGAATATTATCTAAAGTAAACTGATGCTCTTCACTTTCTCCCCGATAAGCATGATTAATATCTGCTAATTCTAAAGTCGTCCAATTATCATCAAAATCAGAACCAGCAGGAAAATCGGGTTCAGTGATTTTTTCAGTAAGAGATAATCCAAGAGATTCAATTTTATTTAAAGCTACATTAGCTTGGGCTATTGTAGGTAAACCAGTAGTAATTTCAGTTATGGGACTAATGATGTATAAAACAGCTAAAGCATAGCTAGCTATAATCGCTGAAGAAGCCATACTTAATTGAGGAAAAAGAAATAAAATTAAACCAATAGGAACAAAAAATAATATTGTTCCTAAAGAGCCAGCAAAAGCGAAAATTGTTATTGCTTTAATCCAATAATGTTTTGCCTGAGCAGCACTTGTTTTTAATTTTTGGTCAATAAAAGCTATTCTTCTAGAACGATATAGTTTTAACTCTTTTGTTCCTTCTGTAACTGAGCGAAAATGTCCAAATAAAATATCTTGAATAACACGACTTTGATTAAAGTCTTCGATTCCTTGTTTTTGAATAAAATTGTAAAGAGCATATCCAGAAATAGTGCTACCAAATACAATTAAAAACAATAGTGGTGACAACCAACATAAATAAGCGAAAACTCCTATTAATACGGCAAAATTAACAATCATGACTGATAGCTGAATTGAAGCTGCTGCGATCGCGCTAATATCTCCTGTTAGAGTGGCTAAAAGCTTTGGCGCACCTACTGTTTCTAAATGCTGTAAAGGACAATTTAAGATACGCTGAGTCATTTCCAAGCGCAAATTATAGATTACTTCTTGAGATAAACGAGTTATTAGCACCCAGCTAATAAAACGAAAAACACATAAAATCAGACAAAGACCAATAAACAACCAGAGTAGCCAAGAAGGTAAGTTTGGCAAGTGAGCGATCGCATAATTAATAACGGCGATAACTCCAGCACTACTTGCACCACTGATAAAACTACATATTGCTGCCAAATAGAAGGTTTTACCTGAGTTTTTGAGTAGAAGACGAATAATTTTCATAAGGCAATGGTTTTACTTGTTCTAGAAAATTCAAGTTTTGGATTGCTCAATTTTCCGAAGTAATCAGTAATTTCTACGATGAGTCAATTAGTCCATACTAACCAGTTGACCAGAAACAAGTCTTTGCGTACCATCAGTCACGATCGCATCACCTTTTTTCAGCGTTCCTCTAACTAAAACTCTTTCTCCATCAGTTTCTAGTACTTCTATTAATCTGCGTTCGACTCGGCTAGTATGAGGCTTATCTGGAACTACGGCATAACAAGACCATAAACCGCGATCGCCTTTGACTAAAGCTGTAATGGGTAACCAATATCCATCAGTCTTATTAGTTTGAGTAACATTTAAGCGGGCGATTTGTTTGGGGGATACTTGAGTAGCTGCGGTGGGTGAGAGCTTCAGAACTACTGTTTTTGTGCGTGTTGTCGGATTAACTTCAGGCAAAATAGAACTTACGGTAGCACTATATTTTTTGTCGCCAATTATCACCTGTTGTTCACTACCAGACTGCATTTTGTTGGCAACTAAAATTGGTAACCCTACCTTAACTTTGGGTTGAGCATCTTCCACCAAGCGTAAAATAGATTGACCTGCTTGAATCACTGTTCCTTCATCTAAATTACGAGCCGAAACTATGCCG
>JBJOPG010000329.1:0-4119 GCA_046050865.1 Cyanobacteriota bacterium | reverse complement strand
TGTTTGCTCTTCTGGTGTCATGCTTTGTTTAAAAGAGTTTTTTCTTGATATTATTCTAATCTAAGCATTTCTACTTACTGCAAAAGTGGGATGCTCCCAAACATTTAACCCTAAGAACGAGAATTAAACGTTTAGCCAGGAAAACTATCTGCTTTTCCAAGTCTGAAGAAATGCACGATATTGTGGTTGGCTTATTTATCAATAGATATGAATTTGGTCTAGATATTTAAATAGTACTTCCACAGATTTATAACACAACCATCGCATGAACAAACTGATTCTGCTTGCCATAAATTTCGAGTTCGGCGCGATAGGCTTTAGGCAATATTGGCTCAATAGTGAGCAGTCCCTTTTTTCTGGCAGAGTTTTCGCGTCTTTTGGCATTTACCTTGCCAGGATTTCTTAAGCGATTACGTTTAATCCGACAGTTGTGACCGATATAACATTCAGGATGTTTTGCTTTAGCCTCATCCTCTGTGCGGTAGTTTTTGGCACAGTAAAGGCAGGTTGGATTAGCCTTTCTGCCCATTATCTGAATCAATAAAATCTTTTAGTGAGAGAGGAAATTGCCCTTTTTTAACAATTTTAGCAAACACGCGATAGCAGTCTTTTTTATCCCCCTCTTTTCTGGGAAACCCTAGCCAGAGAATAATAATCACCTTTTGTTGTGGAAATACCTTGAAGAAAAGTCGGTAGCGATTTGGCAGCCCCATCTTCTTGAGACGACTATATTTATCCAACGGCTTCCTTAAAGCAAAGTGAGAAGCTAAAGGATTGTTTGGGATTTTTTCTTCAACACCAACAGTAAGAGCTTTAAACAATTTGACCTGGGGATGCCGACCAAAATTTTCTTGGGATAGATGCGGTCGCAGGGATTTAACCAAATTGAGTAATTGCTGCCATTGGTCGTTAAACAATGGATGAAACAAGATAGTCCACCCATTAATCTTCATCAATTTCTACTCCCGCTAATAATTCATTTGCTTCTCGACTCATGTTTTCTGTATAGGGGACAAGAGAGTTAGGTTCTTCAATGGCAGACTTCATCAAAAAGTCTAGAAACAAACTCATCATCACATCATCTTTATCTTCTTCTGTTTTCTCAACAGGATTTAGGCGGACTAACAGTGTGTTCCCATCTAAAACTTCAACATGACCACTAGCACCAACCAATTCAGGGTGATCTTTAGAAAAAGCGCGAGGTAAGCGATATCCATCTTGGTTGCCAATCTTAGCTGGAGAAACTGGATAGTTGTTTTGAGAATCGTCAGACATTGAATTAAGGTAGCATTTGAGATGTTATTACAATTTATTATAACATTTTGTTGTGATATTGAAAATAATAAACTTGAATAATAACGTATCAATTGCATATCATTTGTTATTTGTATAATTTAAGTATCACTTTAAGCTTTATCAAACAAGTTTTTCAGTTCAAAATTAGTAACCTTTACCTTCTATTAAAGTAATAATCAGATGTAAAGTTAAATGTACGTATTTCTTCCGTGTCTATGATAAACTGTATTAGCAAAGACTTATAAATAGTTCAGTTATGAGTGAAACACCAATAGCCAAGGATAGCCGTATCGATCTAAGAGTTACAGGAGAACAAAAAGCACTGCTAGAACAGGCCGCTTCAATTAAAGGAGTTTCATTAAGTGCCTATACTCTGCTTCATTTGTTACCTCTTGCCCAACAAGATATTAAAAATCAAGAGAAATTGACGCTTTCTAATCGCGATCGTGACTTATTTCTTTCTGCTTTAGAGAACCCACCAATGTTAAAAGGAAAGCTGAAGTCGGCTATAACTAATTACAAAGAGAAGTATGGAGAGTAGTCGCTGGAACTTCGTGCCAATCCAAAAGAAGCATAAGCGATCTGAATTTGACTGTGGCAATGATGAACTGAATCAATATTTAAGTAGGTATGCACGACAGAATGATGCTAAGGGAATTAACAAGGCTTTTGTTGCTACTCAATCAGATACGCCCCTCATAATTGATGGCTACTACACTATAAGTTCTAGCATCATAGAATTCTCATCAATGCCAGAGAGCGATAGACAGAAATTACCAGCTTATCCAGTACCAACAGCATTAATTGGTAGATTAGCTGTAGATGTTTCCTGCCAAGGTGAAGGATTGGGTACAGAGCTATTGGTAAATGCTTTGGGTCGGATAGTCAAAGCCTCGTCAGAAATCGGTATTTATGCTGTTAGAGTAGATGCTATCGATGAAAAAGCAAAGCAGTTCTACCTCAAACATGAATTTATTCCCTTGGAAGATACTTCGTTGTCATTATTTTTACCATTGAAAACTGTTCGTAGGGAATTTAGTTTGACACAACTATAAATCATGATTAATGATTCGCTATCTAACGATAAAATCGAGGCAAGACAAAGGTTAAATTCTCTACCTCCAAAAGAAGCTCAGGCAATTGTTAATAAGGTGTTAGGAGCAGATCAATTTGTTCCTGATTTGAGTCATGAAATAGACTGGGATGAAATCTCAACTTTTAAGTTCGACTTAAATCCAATGGTAAAAAAAACTCCTCAAGAAATTCTTACTGTTTTGAGTAAAATCCCCGCTAATTCAGAAACGGTTTTAGTTGGCGGACACGCTATTAACTTTTGGGCAACAGCTTATCAGGATCGAATTCCAGAGCTTGAAAGCTATCTTCCTTTTTCCAGTGAAGATTTAGATTTTATTGGTGGTAAAATTGAAGCTACTGAATTTCAGGAAGCTCTTGGAGGAAAGTTAACTTTTCCTGCCGCTTTTTCGCCTACGCCTAATACTGCGATTTTGATGTCTAAATCAGGAGAAGACAATCTTAGAATTGATTTTTTGGCAACTGTCTATGGTTTGGATACAGAGCAGATTGCTAGTACTGCTTTACCTTTTAACAGTACAAAGTTACCTGGCATAAGTATTAAGGTTCTCAATCCAATTTTGTGTTTAGCAGGAAAGCTTAAAGCTTACACTGGCTTGCCTCAATACGGTAGACAGGATAAGAAGCATTTAGAAATAGCAATTCTGGTGGCGCGTCAATTCATTCAAGAGTTTTGTGTACAAAACAAGCCCAGACAAGGGTTACAACTAATTGAAAAATTAGTTAAAATCGCCAAGTCAGAAGCGGGTTTAAAAGTCTGGCAGCAAGATGATATCGATATTCTTCAGGCAGTGTCTATCGATTCAGTGGATTCTTTTGCTGGAGAACAGTGGCAAAAATTTCGTGAACTCAGATTACTACAATTGTTAAAAGAAGTTGCTGATAAACGTAGCAAGTATGCTCAAATTGTTGAACATCAACTTGAGCGAAAACGACAGATTCAGCCAGAAAAAGATTTTGAGCGTTAGGATGCAAATTTCAATCAGCACTCACCACAGATTCCTATTCGCTGAGACTTAAATTTCTCAGCACGAACTATACCTTTTTGAGGGGTTGTGCAAAAAACCCCAATATGTCGAAGTCTTATTTCTCGTCCTGGCTGAGTTTTTTAACAATTTTTGGTTCTGATTCCAGATAACTAAAATCTGTCTCCTTAAATGTTCTTTTTGTTGGGTTCATGGCACATCTTTTGGCAAGATAGTCCAATCCGTTAATTACTATTAGAGGCTGGTCTATCTGAAGATTTTCGTAACATTTGTTGCGATATTCAGGATAATCTTGAAACCTTTGAATAGTTTCTTTTAAAGCTGTTAACGCATCAGGATAAATGTTTTTGGCTTTATCAACTGCTTCAATAGGAATTTTGCTTTGACTACCAATAATGGCAAGATCAATTAGATCACGAGAGAATTTACTCTCATCGTAACCTCGATCTACATTAGCTAATAGTTTAGCAGTTATGCGGTCTTTTAAATTCAAGCAAGGAATATTATTTAATAATTCTGGCTCTTCAATTTCCATATTCCATTCAGAAACAATTTCTAGCTTGATAACTATTTCTCGATCTTTCTGATTGAATCTTATAGGATAACGAATACCGTATCTGTCTATCCTAGGACTGCTAACCTCTAAACCTTTTGTAGAAGTGAAAATTGATTCTCCTTGTCTGAGTTGATACCCCAAAACTTTATAATCTTCAGGAGCTATTAAGAAATCCAAATCACTGCTGTA
>JBJOPG010000328.1:0-4154 GCA_046050865.1 Cyanobacteriota bacterium | reverse complement strand
TTCAGAGACAACAACCATTAGCTAAAGTACAACAGTCAGTAAATGAACTCTGGCGATCGCTTCTTGGTATCGATTAAAACCGCAAAGCGGTTAGCTATAAGCTATAAGCTAAATATTTGACAATTTATAATTTAATGGGCAAGTAAAAAACTAACATGACCAAAAACAACCTTTGGTGGTTAGCCATCCTCATAGCTTTGTTTGGTTGTCAACATGCTGGACAATCGACCCCTGTGTTGTCACAAGCACAGACCAAAACCTGTAGCTACAAAGTGATTCAAACCTATCCCCACGATCCGAATGCCTTTACTCAAGGTCTAATTTTTAATCAAGGGGAATTATATGAAAGTACTGGACTTGAGGGTAAATCATCCATTAGAAAAGTCGATTTAGCTACGGGTAAGGTTTTACAGATTAGTGATTTAGACGATCGCTACTTCGGGGAAGGAATGACTATCTGGCAAGATCGCCTAATTCAACTCACTTGGATTTCCAAAACAGGTTTTGTTTATGACCAGAAAACTTTCCAGCAGCTTGCTACTTTTAGTTATCCCACCCAAGGTTGGGGTATCACCCATAATGACCAGGATCTGATCATGAGCGATGGTACAAGTACTCTATATTTCTTGAATCCTAATACCTTCAAGCAAACCAGGCGTATCCAGGTCAAAGATCAAGATCTGCCCATTGATCGATTAAACGAATTGGAATTTGTCCAGGGAGAAATTTGGGCTAATGTTTGGATGAGCGATCGCATTGCCCGTATTGACCCTGATACAGGTGCTGTTAAAGGCTGGATCGACCTCACAGGAATTATTGACACAGCATCAATAACCAACCCAGACGCAGTATTAAACGGTATTGCTTATGATTCCGAGTCAGATCGACTATTGGTAACTGGAAAACTCTGGCCTCAGCTATTTGAAATTAAGCCAGTATGTGATTAGTGGGTAGTGGGTAGTGGGTAGTGGTTAGTGGGTAGTGGGTAGTAGGTAGTGGGTAGTGGGTAGTGGGTAAGTAAGTTTTTACCCTGGTTCAATTAATTAGATCTAGGTGCGATTTGAATCAGGTATTGCCACCCTAGGCAGTGCGAAATGAGATAATAAAATTGAAAAGGAAGCCTCCCGACTGGATATCTAGAAGCTTCCCTTAGTTAAAAACCTAATTACAGTATACCAATGACAAGTAGTAACGGAAACAATGGCGATCGCCTCGACAGAATTGAAAACATCTTAGACAGATTAGCGACTGGATTAGAAGAAACCAAAGCAATTACTAATTCTAATTCTCGTGCCATTCAAGCCATGATGGAACAACAGGCAACAGATCGACTCACGCGAGAAGAGGAAAAAATCGAGCATGAACAAAGGATGGCGCGTCTAGAAGATTTAATGGCTGCTCTTGCTAATATCGAGCAGGGTCAAAATAGAATGTTAGCCAACATAGATGAAGCCCAGCCCACCATGCTTAGAAGATTGATGGCGATTGAGAACAAGGTTGATACTTTAATCGAACGTAATCAATAAATAATTTACTCGTGGGCAGGTAGATATTTTTTATTTACCTATCCATTATTTATGCGACAAAAGAGTTTATATCTTTTCTAATACTCATGTATTGACGGTCATTCAGGAAAAAGTTACTGATGTCAGTTGCGATCGCTCTGGCTCATCTAATTCAATTTGGCTGCAATTTAGAAGCGAAGCTGATTTAAGTAAAATAATACAATTAAAAAGGAAGCCTCCCGACTGGACATCTAGAATCTTCCCTTTGATTCAAACCTATTAAAAGTATAACAATGAGTAACATCCAAATAGAAACCGACCTCAAAGAAATTTTACAGGAATTGAAAGAGGGACAAAAAGCAATCCTGAAAAAAGTTGAGGAAACTAACAACAAAGTTGAAGACATCGACAAAAGATTAGTCAGGGTGGAGACTAAGCTCGACGGCACGTTAGAAGATATCAAAGAAATTAAAGGCTCACAGAAAGCTCAAATCTGGGCTTTGATTGGAGTTTTGATTACTGCTGTGGGTGGTTTTATAGTCGCAGTAGGACGGTCTGTTTTCTCATTTAATTCTTGATTTCCCTAAAGCATTGGTAGGTTTTGAGTGTAATCTGAGTTTGGGCAGGGCGATCGCAGTTTCTCGAAAAACCTAATTTTAGTTTTTTAATTTTGATTGGAGCGAGAATTTACTCTCTCAATAACTTCTTTTGAATAGACCTCTTGCACGAATCAGGCGATCGCTAAATCAAGCCCGCGATTATACAAACCAGCAATAAGATTAAAGCGCAACCCAAATCGTCGTCGTCTATTACGGTAACGCTGTGCCAGAATCCGAAAAATCTTCAAACAACGAATAACGTGTTCAATGTAGATTCTCTGTTTGGCTAATTCCCGATTGTATTCTTTTTCTCTCAAAGCCAGCCCTTTCCCCTTTTTCTTTTTGATTGGAGTATAGCTTGATGTATGAATTTTCTTGATTCCTTGATATCCTTTATCTGCTAAGATTTCAACCTGTTCTAATGGTTTTACTTTGCTTCTTTTGAACAATTGAAAATCATGCTCTTTTCCTGTTCCATATTTCGTACAAATAACTTTCAGACTGTCTGTTGCAATGACTACTTGAGATTTTAAAGTATGCCTTTTCTTTTTTCCGCTGTAGTATTGACTCTGTTTTTTTTGGGTCTTTCGATCGGACTTTCTCCAACATCGACAATCACTACTGACCATTCTGCCTTTGCATACGAGAGTGCGACACGGAGTTAGTCCTTTAGGGCTTTTTTTCCAGGCAAACTAAATTTCCTGGACTTGATTAACATATCTTCTACTCGATGGACTATTCTACACACTGTCGATTCATGAATCCCCCAGGATTGACCAATATGAAAATAAGTACGATACTCCCGCCAATATTCCAGAGCAATCAGCAATTGGTCTTCGATACTCAGCTTTGGTTGTCCTCCTCGCTGTTTTGGCTTGGGTAGTTCTTGCTCTAGTATCTCTGTCATTTCCTTAAATAGTTGTGGCTTCACTCCACATAAGCGTTTAAATTCTCTTGCTTTGAGCTTTTTGATTTGTTCGTAGGTCATATTTGGTTCGCGATCGCCCTTTTATCCTACTTTTCTCATTTTCTAACTATTCATGCAAGAGGTCTAATTACTACCAACACGCTCATATGCTCCACAAGTATGTCGAAGTGGGCAAGCCCACCCAGGTTCTTCCTCAAAAGCATGTCGAAAACCACATAAACCTGAATCTTGATTTATAGGTTCAGTAATTTCAATTGCTCTCACGAGCCCTCTTCCTTGATATAAACCACAAGGTTCAAGGACTTCTCTAGGTTCGAGTTGCTCAAACCAAAATTTGCAGATCGTATTAAGTAATAAATTCACATGATTTTCATGCCTATTTACCCAATCGATAATGTCATCAATGACAAAAGCACGTTCTTGTGAACCAAGACCTTGATGTATGTAAGAAATTTTTTGATCGTCTTGCATTGAACAACTACCCACTCTACCATGTGTTAGCTCTACACGAATTCGACGAAGATCTAGGTACCAGTTCTCATAAGCAGTCTTCAAAAAAGTGTTGATTTCTGAGGGAAAGCCATCACCATATTTTTCCTCCGCAGCTTTCCTAAAAAGTTTCTCAGTGGATTTCTTCTGTACGCCTTGAACATCACGATAAATGGAATGAATACTAGTACGCAAACCATCTAGACAAGAGTAAAGTTCACAAATTAAAGTCTCAATTGTACAGGTAAATTCTCTTGCTTTATTTCCATTTGAGTAACCTTGTTCATCAAACAAATTACGCTCTTGGACAATTTCCGGGACTAGTCGGTTCGCTTGTTCAGCAAGAGTTTGAAATTTATCTCGATGCCCAGTAATGGTTGATAATCCCTTTGATAAATCATCAGTGTTCTTAAACGGCTCACCATACCATTTAGCAAATCGAGTAACATAATCCCAATACTCAGGAGCATATTTTAAACGAAATGGTAGATTTTCTGGAGATATTTTGAGAGACATAATTAAAAGCTTAAATAAAACGTCTGATGTGAATTAGGAAAAGGTAAGGAAAAGACAGAAGATGAAAGTTACCAAGCAAATCATCAAAAATCTCTTCCCATGAATAGCATAAACTTT
>JBJOPG010000327.1:0-5949 GCA_046050865.1 Cyanobacteriota bacterium | reverse complement strand
GGGTTAGCCTATCAGAAAGAAGCGGCGGTTAACTGGGACCCCATCGACCAGACGGTACTGGCTAACGAACAGGTGGACAATGAGGGGCGTTCTTGGCGATCGGGGGCGATCGTGGAACGGAAGTTGCTTAAACAGTGGTTCTTTAAAATTACTGACTACGCTGAAAAGTTATTACAGGATTTGGATCAGCTTGACGGTTGGCCAGAGCGGGTCAAAACCATGCAGGCTAACTGGATTGGCAAGTCTGTAGGGGCTTATCTAGAGTTTCCTATTGTCGGTAGAGATGACAAGATTGCCGTCTTTACCACACGTCCTGATACTGTCTACGGCGTTACCTATGTGGTGCTTGCCCCCGAACATCCTTTGACCCCAGAAGTAACTACCCCTGAACAAAAAGCAGCGGTGGAGGCTTTTATCGAAGAGATCAAAGGAGAGACAGAAATTGAACGGACTGCGGAGGATAAACCCAAACGAGGTATCCTAACTGGGGGAAAAGCTATTAATCCATTTAATGGTGAGGAAGTTCCCATCTTAATTGCCGATTATGTGCTTTATGAATATGGCACTGGTGCAGTAATGGGTGTCCCTGCCCATGATGTCAGAGATTTTAAATTTGCCACCGAGAAAGGTTTACCCATTAAAACCGTAATTGTCCCCGTAGGGGCGAACGGCTGTTCGCCCTCATCAGATGTCGGTTCGCCCCCACAAAATGCCTATACTGAACCTGGAACGATCGCCAATTCAGAACAGTTTAACGGTATGCCCTCCGTGGCAGGTAAAGCCAAGATTATCGAATATGCCGAGCAACAAGGCTATGGCAAGGCAAGAATTCAATATCGTTTACGGGACTGGTTAATTTCCCGCCAAAGATATTGGGGTTGCCCCATTCCCGTAATTCACTGCCCTGATTGCGGAACAGTACCTGTCCCCGACCAAGATCTACCCGTAGAATTGCCCGAATCCGTGGAATTATCGGGGCGGGGTGGCTCTCCTTTGGCACAGTTAGCAAGTTGGATCAATGTAGCTTGTCCCTGTTGTGGTAAGGCTGCTCAACGGGAAACCGATACCATGGATACTTTTATCGATTCCTCCTGGTATTTCCTGCGCTACAGCGATGCCAAGAATACAGAAAAGGCTTTTACTCCTGAGCAGGTGAACGACTGGATGCCAGTGGATCAATACGTGGGGGGCATTGAACACGCTATTTTGCACTTATTATATTCTCGTTTCTTTACGAAAGTATTGCGCGATCGCGGTTTACTCAATTTCGACGAGCCGTTTAAACGCCTACTCACCCAGGGCATGGTGCAGGGTTTAACTTATAAAAACCCCCAAACTAATAAATATATTCCCTCTGCCGAGGTAGATCGTGACAATCCTGTAGATCCCGAAACAGGAGCTAAACTAGAGGTCTTTTTTGAAAAGATGTCTAAGTCTAAATATAATGGTGTCGCCCCTGAAGATGTCATTGCTGCTTATGGTGTAGACACGGCGCGGATGTTTGCCATGTTTAAAGCTCCCCCAGAAAAAGACCTCGAATGGGACGATGCCGACGTAGAAGGACAATTCCGCTTCTTAAATCGGGTCTGGACTTTAGTCACCAGTTACGATCCTACTCAAGTAACAGGAGCATCAATAGAGCTTACCAAGGCCGAAAAAGAATTGCGTCGAGCTATTCACACTGCCATTAAGGAAATCACTGAAGACTTAACAGGGGATTATCAGTTTAATACTGCCGTCTCGGAATTAATGAAGTTAAGCAATGCCCTCAAGGATTCTCAGTGTCAAACTTCTCCTGTATATCAAGAAGGCATTGAAACTCTGGTTTTATTACTTGCTCCTTTTGCTCCCCACATTGCTGAGGAATTATGGAGTAGTTTAGGTAACACTGAATCAGTCCACCAACAGCCCTGGCGCAAAGCCGATCCCTCTGCTTTAGTGGTAGACGAAATAACTCTGGTAGTACAGATTATGGGCAAAACTCGCGGTACTATTCAAGTCCCCGCTGGCTCAGATAAGTTGGCTCTAGAAAAATATGCCACCGAATCTGAAATTGCTCAGAAGTATATCGCGGGGAAAGAAGTGAAAAAGGTAATTGTTGTACCGAATAAGTTGGTTAATTTCGTGATCGCGAATTAATGGAAGTAGTTTAAAGGCGATCTCAAAGCGTAGGCGAGAAGCGAAGCTAGTGCTAAAGCATACCGCTACGCATATCCTTTAGGGGAGCCTAATCGCCCCCTCTGATTTTCTTAGTTAAAAGGAGGGCGATCGCTCATCAATTTAGAAAGTACTTGAGACCAATAGCTTCTCCCTATCTCCCTATCTCTATAGGAGCTAATCCTTTTTCCTTTCACGTAATCCAAATTACACTTTCTTGAATTGGATGACGGCGACTGGTGGTAGTGGGAGTATCACTGTAACCCAAATATAAATAACCCAAACAGTGATCTTTTTCCCCTAATCCTAGAAATTCTTTTAGCTCAGAAGTATAAGTTATTCCTCCAGAACCCCAAAAGCTACATATTTCGTATGCCGCTGCGGTTAAAGCCATATTCTGTACGCTACATGCCACTGCTTCGATTTCTTCGATTTCGGGAATTGTCTCTGATTTTTGACGCTCCATACAGATAACAATTACATGAGAAGATTTTAGAATATTACTTTGCAATCTCTCATATTTCTCTACTTTGAACTTTTCTGGGGTAGTAATTTTTTGATACAAATCTGCCTGAAACTTTGCCAGTTTGCTCAATCCTGTATCAGTAAAAACTTGATACCGCCAAGGCTGAGTCAATCCGTGATTGGGAGCCCAATTAGCATTTTCCAAGATCTGCCAGATAATTTCATCAGCTATCTTTTTACTATTGAATAGCCTCGGTTTAGTAGAACGACGAGATTTTATTAAAGCATTTAATTGTTCGGTAAAAATAGCCATAGTCAGGAAAAATAAGCTAATTGTGATCAATCAAAGTTACTGAATCTTATTCAGTTTTAATATTGTATTAAAAAAGATCAATGAAAATCTTGCAACAGATAAAACCTAAAATATTCATTTGAGACATATATCAAATGTTTTTAGACATTATTAATAATTATTCTGCTCGCCTAAGCTACTGTAGCTTTCTTCTGGTGAGCATTCCAGGGAATTACTGTTAAAAAGGTGTCGAAAAGCAAAAATAAGGTTAAATTAGGTGTTGTGCAATTTCACCCCTAACGTCAGTGGCTCAGAATTTGCTGATCCCTACTGTAATTAACATATTCTTAAGTTTATTAACTCGGTTATTCCTTACAGACTTAAATATAAGTAGTACTAAGCAATTAGAGCGGTAAACCATACCTAAGGCTATCAACTAAGCATTAACACCTATGAAAGATAATTCCCTCAAAGACAACAAGAAGCTGCTGCTCATAGATGACGATCCAAATCTAATTCTACTAGTAAAAGACTACCTCGAATTTAGAGGTTACAACGTAGATACTGCTGAGAATGGTCGAGAAGCCTTAGAACTGTTAGACAATCTTGTTCCTGACATGATTATTTGCGATGTGATGATGCCAGAGATGGACGGCTATACCCTGGTTAAGCACATTCGTGAAGAGCCTGTAACCAATCGCATTCCTGTACTGTTTCTTTCTGCGAAAGGACAAAGCCAAGATCGCGTTAAAGGTTTAAATGAGGGTGCCGACGTTTATATGTCTAAGCCTTTTGAGCCAGAAGAACTCGTTGCTCAGGTAGAATCTTCTCTCAAGCAAATCAAACGCTGGGAAAGTGGACGTCATAAAGGTCTTGATGGAGCGCCCACCATTGTTGTCCCCCACAATGTGGAATTAACTCCTACAGAAACGAAAGTTGTACAATTGGTAGCTAAAGGTATGGCAAATCGCGAGATTGCTCAACAATTAAATGTTAGCCAACGGACGATTGAAAGCCATGTTTCCAATATGCTTAATAAGACTAGTTTAAACAACCGTACTGAATTAGCGAGATGGGCGATGGAAACCAGTATGGCATAGTCATTAGAGTTTCATTAGGTGTGTAATGTTTATTATATATTTCTAGTGCTGGCGTAGCTCAGTTGGTAGAGCAGCTGATTTGTAATCAGCCGGTCGCAGGTTCAAGTCCTGTTGCCAGCTTCAGAAATAATAAAGTAATCAAAGTTAGTCTATTGTGATTGTCTGTGATCGGCTTGGTCGCAATAGGCTAGCGAGGAATTAGTCGAAAAATTAATCGGCATCAGGTTGATTTGAAATAGGTTGGTATAGATGGGCAAACATAGTTGTACAATTGACAGTTGTACTCCGCTGAACAGACTGTGATTGAACGCTACACTCTGCCCGAAATGGGCGACATCTGGACTGATAACTATAAACTCAAAACGTGGCTACAGGTTGAAATAGCAGTATGTGAGGCACAAGCTGAACTTGGTTATACTCCCCAAGAAGCCGTGGAAGAAATAAAAGCTAAGGCTAATTTTGACCCCCAAAGGGTTTTAGAAATTGAAGCGGAAGTACGTCACGATGTCATTGCCTTTTTAACCAATGTCAATGAGTATGTCGGGGATGCAGGAAGATATATTCATTTGGGCTTAACTAGCTCAGATGTTTTAGATACGGGGCTGGCGCTACAGATGGTAGTTAGTCTGAATCTGATTTTAGAAGGTCTTGAGGAGCTAATTCAGGCAATTCGTTATCAAGCACAGCAGCATCGCTACACGGTAATGGTGGGTCGCTCCCATGGTATTCATGCCGAACCAATTACCTTTGGTTTTAAACTAGCGGGTTGGTTAGCAGAGGTCTTGCGGAACCGCGATCGCCTAGTCAGATTGCAAAAAGAGATTGCCGTTGGCAAAATTTCGGGGGCTGTGGGTACCTATGCCAACGTCGATCCGAAAATTGAAGCGATCGCCTGTCAGAAACTGGGTTTAGAGCCTGACTGTGCCTCAACTCAAGTCATCTCTCGCGATCGCCATGCGGATTATGTCCAGCAGCTAGCTTTGCTCACCGCCTCCATCGAACGTTTTGCGGTGGAGATTCGTAATCTTCAACGGACGGATGTGTTGGAAGTGGAGGAATTCTTTTCTAAAAAGCAAAAAGGCTCATCGGCAATGCCCCACAAGCGTAATCCCATTCGTTCGGAGAGATTGACAGGGATGGCGCGGATTGTGAGGGGGAATGCAGTGGCTGCCCTAGAAAATGTTGCCCTCTGGCATGAGCGAGATATTTCTCATAGTTCTGTAGAACGGGTAATTCTTCCTGATAGCTGTATTTTGACTCACTTTATGTTGAAGGAGATCACTGGCTTGGTGAAAAACCTGTTGGTATATCCCGAAAACATGAAGCGGAATATGAATGTCTATGGGGGAGTCATCTTTAGCCAGCGAGTTATGTTGACTTTGGTTGAAAAAGGGATGAATCGTGAAGAAGCCTACCGTGTCGTTCAAGGATGTGCCCATGAAGCCTGGAATAAGACAGATGGCGACTTCCGTAAATTGGTCTCTCAAGATGAAACCGTAAGCAAAACTTTATCAACCGAGGAAATTGATGCTTGTTTTGATCCCAATCATCATTTGAAAAATTTGGATGAAATTTATCAAAGATTGGGAATTTAATAAGTTTCAGGATCAAAACTGCAGGGGTGAACGGCCGTTCACCCCTACTAGGATTAGGCTTTCTAGGGTAAAGCAAGTAAAGATGATTGCGATCCATTGGCTGTTTTCTATTTGCTTAATTATCTTGATTGCTCATCGGGCGATACCGTCGGTTGCTTCACCAGCACCTGATACTTCTAACCTACCGCCTCTGAAAGTTCATGCTCTACCGACCTCTTTGGCCGCTTGGACAGCAAGGGATCAGGGAGATTACTTTGATCAGATTGAAACAACGCCTTTGGGCTATTTAGTGTGGTCACAGTTTCCCCTCAAAATATATGTAGACTCGGTAATACCCGAA
>JBJOPG010000326.1:0-4167 GCA_046050865.1 Cyanobacteriota bacterium | reverse complement strand
TGGCACAGAAATTTTATGAGCAAGGGGTAATTACGGCTGCTCAATATAAACAGAAGTTACTGGCTTTAGACGGCGAAAAACACACTCTGGGGATGGTGCATCCTTCCTCAATGCACAATATCTTATTGCGGTATTGGTTAGCAGCAGGGGGCATCGATCCTGACAAGGATGTAGAGTTGAAAACTATCCCTCCCGCTCAGATGGTGGCGGATTTAAAAGCCAAAACAATTGACGGCTATTGCGTGGGTGAACCTTGGAATCTCCGCGCAGCGATGGAAGGACATGGCTTTACCGTTGCCACAGACATGGAAATCTGGCAGGGACATCCTGGTAAGGTTTTAGGTGTCAGAGAAGACTGGGCAAATCGTTATCCGAATACCCATGTTGCCCTGGTAAAAGCCTTGTTAGAAGCTGGTCGCTATTGTGCTGATACCAAAAATCATCAAGAAATCAGAGAAATTTTAGCTAGTCGCAACTATCTAGCCACCAAAGAAGAATATATCCAGTTAGGAGAACCTGGCAATTACAGTTGTAATTTAAATAAACACGTCGAGTATGCCCATCATATGTTCTTTGGTGATGGTTTAAATCGTCCTAGTCGTACTGAACATCTGTGGATGATGACCCAGATGGCGCGTTGGGGACATATTCCTTTTCCTCGTAACTGGGTGGAAATCTTAGAGCGAGTCTGTCGCGTTGGTACTTTTAGTACCGCTAGCAGGGAATTAGAATTAGGCGATCTTAAATATCGCCGTAGTCCCATTCAGCTATTTGATGATATTGCTTTTGATGCTGAAGATCCCATTGGCTATCTCAATCATTTAGGTATCGAACGCAACTTTACCATCGCCGAAGTTCATTTAGCTTCGCCAACTTTCGTTGCAGCCTAATTATCAAAAAGCTCTTAGCTCTTAGCTTTTAGCTCTTAGTAGTAGGGTGGGCAATACCCACCTAATCATTATCATTTATCCTAAAGGATACACTTCGTTATTATTTTTTCAACTCTTGTAATAGTCTAGTTCCAATTTAATGATTTAATAATAATTAAAAGTGCGGAGCGATATCTTCAATGAGGAATTAGGAATTAAGAATACAGAAGAACGTAATTTTTTCATTCATCCTTAATCATTCAAACTTCACCCCTTTTTACCTATGCAAGCTAAAAACAGACAAGTTTTAGAATTACAAACCCCTTCGATACCTAAATCTTCTTTTGTCAGCATCGAAGGTGTCTCGAAGGTCTATCCTACTCCAACAGGCCCTTATACCGTTTTAGAAAATGTCAACTTAAACGTTAACCAAGGAGAATTTATCTGCGTTATTGGTCACTCTGGTTGCGGTAAATCTACTCTTTTAAATATGGTTTCTGGTTTTGCCACACCCACTGATGGTTTAGTCACAGTAGGGGGAAAAAGAATTACCGAACCAGGCCCCGATCGCATGGTAGTATTCCAAAACTATGCTCTTTTGCCTTGGGAATCTGTATTTAATAATGTCTATCTAGCAGTAGATGCTGTCCATCCCAACAAACCAGAACGGGAAAAACGCGCCATCGTCCGTGAACATCTGGCTATGGTAGGTTTAAGCGAAGCAGAAGACAAAACACCAGCACAAATTTCTGGGGGGATGAAACAACGGGTTTCCATTGCCCGCGCCTTAGCTATTCGTCCCGAAGTTTTAATTTTAGATGAACCTTTTGGCGCATTAGATGCCATCACCAAAGAGGAATTACAAGAAGAACTACTCAAAATCTGGAACGATCATCGCTGTACAGTGTTAATGATCACTCACGACATTGATGAAGCCTTGTTTTTGGCAGATAAGTTAGTGATGATGACTAATGGCCCTGCTGCTGGGATTGGCGAAGTTATGGATATTGATTTTCCTCGTCCTCGCAGCCGAGATCAAATTATGGAACAACCAGAATATTATGACCTGCGTAACCATGCCCTAGATTTTCTCTATAATCGCTTTGCTCACGATAATGATGCGGCTTAGTATTTGTAAATAAAATCGCATTTAAAGCTTGATTATGGGTGGATGCAGCTAGATTTTCTTCTACTGCTGGATAAATCAAAAATTCTTCAATGTTTCTTCCACCCATCTCTTTGGGATGCTTTTTATTATGAAATATATTAAAAATAAATTAAAAGCTTTATGCCTAAAGAAAGTACCTACTCTCAAGCTGAGTTTCCCGCCGTGCTTAAGTGGCAAGCTCTTGCGTTTATGCGTACTGAGTGGCCCTATATATTTGAAGAGGAGGACAAGTTTTTAACAGAAACCTATGAACCAAAATTCAATCCTGTTCACTTTGTAATTACAGAGGGTGACATACTGATAAGTTATGCGGCTATCGTGCGAACGACACTAAAACACGCAGGTCACATCTACCAAGTATGTGGATTTGGTAATATGTTTACCTTTCCACCGCATAGAGGAGAAGGACACGGACACAGGGTGCTGCGAATGGCGACAGAGATGATCAGACAAAGCGAAGTTGATTTGGGAATTCTGTATTGCAATACTAAGATAGAATCGTTTTATGCATCAGAAGGCTGGCTTATAACAGGCTCTCCAACAAGATTTGGTAATCCAAGTGAGTATGAAGATGGCGATGAGCTAAGAATGATGATATTCGTATCGGACATAGGTAAGCAAAATCAAACAGATTTTGAGAAACTACCAGTGTATGTAGATTGGACTTGGTAGTATTCCCGCTCCCACCACGCTTTTGAGTTAGGGTATATCTGAGAATGGATGAACTACCAGATATGGAAATAGATGACTAAAAAGTATCCCTTCCATATGCTTCACGTAAACTCAATCATCCTGTGTTAGTTGTATGACAACGATTTGGATTGATACGTATTTGTCGCCTGCGATTAATCGCCTTCAGCATCGAGTAGTGCGATCGCCTTTAAGATAGTTTTTAGTTAAATGCGATCGCTCAAAAAAAGTCCTCTTGGAGTTTAACGCGATACGTTATATAGTATTAATATACTGCGATGCTATTAGGATGTGATACAAAATTTCAAAGACAAAGAAACTCAAAAGATTTTTGAGCGCCAGCGTTCACGAAAATTGCCATCAGACATTCAGCAAGTGGCATTGCGAAAACTACGGATGCTTAATCGTGCAGAAACCATTAAAGACCTCCGTATCCCACCAGCTAATCGGTTAGAGCGTTTGGTTGGCAATAGAGAAGGTCAATACAGTATTAGAATTAACGCTCAATGGCGGATTTGTTTTGAATGGCAAGACGGCGAAGCTTCAGACGTAGAGATCGTTGATTATCATTGAGGTGGAAGAATGAATAAAGATAGGCTGATACCAATTCACCCTGGCGAGATTCTTTTAGAAGAATTTTTAAAGCCAATGAATCTTAGTCAAAATCAAATAGCTCTGGCTCTAAGAGTTCCAGCACGGCGTATTAACGAAATCGTTCATGGTAAGCGACGAGTCACGGCAGATACTGCTCTTCGCTTAGCCCGTTATTTCAATATGTCGCCAAGGTTTTGGCTAGGATTGCAAATGGATTACGATTTAGATGTGGCTAACGATCAAATAGGAGAAAGACTGAATCAGGAAGTAGCTGTCTTGGTAAATGACTAGGCTTTAGGATTTCAGCGACTACTACAAAATCTTATTTAGTCACAGTACATATATGACTTAGAGGACATTGTGAGTCGATCGCCTACCTCAATTTTTTGGAGTAATTAACGATTTAGATTGATCCACATTTGTCACCTGCGATCAATCGCTTTCATGATGGTAGTAGTACGATCGCCTTTAAGATAGTTTTTCGTTAAATGCGATTACGCTCCGCGTACCCTACGGATCGCTTTATACATTCGATAAAAACGATTACCGTGATGTTACGATGTGCATACTGAATATAAACGTTTAAAAATCAGCAGGGATATAGCTTGTCTTTATTGTATTCTGTAGGATACAATTGAGCTATGCTTGAGATCCGTGAAACCAAAATCTATGCTCGTTGGTTTAGTAAACTTCGAGATAGAAGAGCCAAAGCACGCATTGATACTCGAATTCGTCGTTTATCTTTGAGAAATCCTGGTGATGTCAAACCAGTTGGAGAAGGTGTATCCGAACTTCGTATTAACTATGGACCAGGTTACAGGGTTTATTTCATTCAGCGTGCATCTA
>JBJOPG010000325.1:0-7753 GCA_046050865.1 Cyanobacteriota bacterium | reverse complement strand
AATACTGATTTCACATTAGCGATTGAGAGAGCGATCGCATCAAAAACTAATTAACTCGAACTTGTTTGCGCCACTCGACAACTGCTTCTAAAGGATCGCTGATAATTACATATTGTGCCAATAAAGCTAAATCTAGATCTGGTAATAATTCACTTTGGATTGTTTGTTGATAGTTATTATCTTGCAGACAATAAATTTTCAACTGTCGATCCTGCCAGAACCATACCTCCCCGACACCCAAACGCTGATATATCTCTAGCGTATCAACACCACCGCTAGTGTAAATAACTTCAATTGCCAAGTCGGGGATATCTTTCTCTGTGCCAAGACAATAAGATTTGTCTGGTTCTTTTCCTGCTTGCTGATCTTTTTGACGAAAAGTAGTTGAACCCAAGCCCCAAAAACGGATACGATTCTCTTCTAGATAAGCTTCTAATAATCTGCCAATATTTTCTTTATCTAATTCATGACTTCGACTGGGAGACATAATTTCTAAAGTTCCTAACAAGTAAGCAACGCGATAACTAGAGCGATCGCCCAATGATGTCAAAAGTGACTCATAAGCTTGCCAAGTTACATCAGAAGTTAGGAATTTTTCTTCGCGATCGCTGGTTTCAAGTTCAAAAAAATCTCTCAATAATGCCGAAGTCATGTTTTTACTGGCTCACCTTGGGGTTACCCAAATTATAGTTCTTACGTCAACAGGAGTAGAGCTAAAAGCTTATAGCTATATGCGCAGCGGTATCCTTTAGGACGAACTAGTTTATCTAGAACGAAGCTAATTCACATTAGACGTACTTACTTACTACTCAAGCGATGTCCTTCAATGATGATTTCATTTTCCCTCAGACAGCGTAACCAACCATGAAGACGGCGAACTGCGTCATAGTTTTTCAGTAGTCCTGACTTTTGTTCCTTTTTGGTTAAGCGGACAAACTTTTTATAGCTAGGATAATCAGGTGCCACCAAAGCATCTTTTTGGTGGAGGATTAAAGGATTGGTTTCGTCAGAAATATCATGATAGGTGACAGAAAGATTATGGAGATCTACTTCCATAGTTGCCTGGAGAGCAGGATGAGCTTGAGTATCAAAGTCTGGATAGACTAAATAAGTTATTTTGGGCTTATTGTAGTAAATTTTGACAATATTAGCGTTTTCTAGACGATAGAAATTACGACTAGCGCAGCCTTCATATAATCTCAACAGCGGCGGCAATTTTTCTAAAGCACTAATGTGGACAGCGATCGCCCCATCAAGTTGTTTCCCGACATTACTAGTCTGACAAAGGTGGGCAATTTTTTGCAGATCTCCCGCCTGAACTAGCAGTTGGTCGGCAATGGTGCAGGCTTGTTTGTAACTTCCAAATAGGGCTTTGACATCAGCCTTGATTTCAGGAGCGAGTTTTCTGATGGTCGGACGACCACTAAATTTACCCAATGCCAAATAGACTAAAAGGTCTTGACGACGTTTTTCGGCGATCGCCTCCCATTCATGGCGATCTGTTGCCTGAAGAATTAGTTTAAAAGCCCGTTGGAAACTACGAAACTCTGCTTTAATCTGGGCTTCGGAGGCTAATTCGCCTTTGGATGGCAGGCGACCTCTTTTGGTATAAAAATCCATCAGCGGTGTGAGAAGTTCTCGATAGTCTTCAAAATTTCTGACTTTACCGAGAATACGGGGAGTACTCAAGCGGGAATATAAGCGAGAAATACGGAAAAATTCTGCTTCCGCTTCATGCCGAAAGACAAAATAAATCCCTAAGCCCGCAGGAATTGACTCTACCTCTAGTACCTGGTCAATATAGAGTTTTAGTTCCTCCTGTTCATAATATTTCTGGAAAGTATTACGGTTGGTTACCACTCCATCACCATAGGCTACTAGACCACGACGGCGATCGTCTACTAATACCTGAGCCGAGACGATTAATACTCTTTGGGTTAACGACCAAGCCTTAGTTAGAGCCTGTCTTCTCTCAGCGATATCTTCAATGACGTTGATGATATAGCCCAAGTTAACAATATCGGCGGACTCCAGATTGGTATTGGGTCGGTAAAAAGGGTCCCAACCAGAAGCGGCATAACCATGACTCTTGATCTGCTTAATATCTTCACCACAGCCACAACCATAATCAAAAAAGGTAGTTTCGGCTTGGAACAAATCGGCTTCCAGGGCAATTTTGACGGGACGCGATAGCTCAGAGCGCTTGATCGCTGCCTTGTGTCGCTCGATTAAGATAGTTGGTTTTTGTGCCACAGGAGAATCCACTGGGCAGGCAACGTGATGATCGATTACAGAAACTCCTTGCTGTGCTAGCAAACGATTCCACTCTTGCAAAGTATCAATATGTTGAGAATTGTCTAGTAAGCCCAAGGCGACCTCTTCTTTGGTTAGTTCAGCAAAGATTTGATATAGGGGATAATTTTGCCCCACAAAGGTTTCTTTCCGATGCAAAATTGGCGGATTATGGGAGTTGTGATATTGTCTGACTGATACTTCTTCTGTAGTCAAATCCACCGTAATACTTTGATGTAGTTGGGGGTGAGGATCTCGATCAAAGTCGGGATAGTATAAATAGGCAATTTGGGGTTGATCAGTGGCAAATTTGACAATGGTGGCACGGTCAAGATTATTTACCAGATTTCTGGCTCGGCTCTCATACTCTTTCAGCGCAGGATCAAGGTCAGATAAAGCATCACTATGGACATAGAGAGCATCGGCTAAATGGTTGCCTACGGTGCTATTGGTGCAGCAAGTGACAATTGTGGAAAATTTTTCAAGAGTTACCATCGTTCAGTATCAGTCAATTGTTGTTTAGTGATCGATCATCAGTGTTAACCTGACACGTATTTTCAATTTAATCGTCTTAATCGGCTCGAATTATAGCTAGTAAAAATGAAATATCATATTGGATTTGGTCAGTCAGATCTTGGTGCTAATGCTCCTCAATCGGTAATATTATCGGGAGAACCTGAACGATCGCACTATATCGCTCAAAACTACCTAGAAAATGCTAAATTACTCTCACAATATAGAGGACTTCATAGCTATTTGGGAAAATTGCCCAACGGCAAGCCCATTTTAGTTGCTACGAGCGGCATGGGCGCTCCTTCTTTAAGTATTGTCGTCAATGAACTAGTACAAGTTGGCATCAGGCAGTTTATTCGAGTTGGCACATCTGGTTCAATTCAACCTTTTATTTCAGTGGGTGATCTTGTTATATCCCAAGGAAGTTTATGTCGCCAGGGGGCAGCTCTAGACATCGCTCCCCCAGAGTATCCTGCCGTTGCCGATCCTTTTTTGACGGTGGCCTTGGTAGCAGCGGCTCGGCAATTGAATTTTTCATATCATTTGGGTATTACCGCCTCTGTAGACAGTTTTTATGAAGGACAAGAGAGAGTGGAATCTTCCGCTAATCCCTATCTTCAGTCTTGGCTGCGAGGAATTACGGCAGACTATCGCCAACTTCGGATTTTGAATTACGAAATGGAGGTGGGCACTTTGTTTAAAATGGCTGGAGTTTATGGCTTTCAGGCTGCCTGTGTCTGTGCCATCGTCGCTCAACGTCCATTGCCTCTAGCTGAAAGTTGACTTTCTTTACTGTTCAATTTCGGTACGGGTAGATAGCTTTTTGATTTGAGAATTTTCCCCCAGCGATCGCTTTGCTAACACTTCTAGTTCCACTTTTAATCCTGGTTGGAGATATGCGGGGGGAATAGGCAGTTGTCCCAGCTTCAGGGTAAATATATTGCCAGATTGGGCGATCGCCTCTGGGGGGATAGCTCCTTCATACTTGGTTTGATAAATGGTACTCCTGCCCCCAAAAAAGTTTTTGTCTTCTGATTCTTCCCCAACTCGGTACCTCAGAGAAAAATCGGTAGCAATGATATTTGACTTTTCCGCTTCGTCAAATACATCTAGCTCTAGATTTGTCCCCTGTCCAAACAAGCCATCAATTTTCAGATCAGCGACATCTTTGGTCTCGACGGCATTAAACACGTATAGTTCTGTTAGCTTATCCCGCTTAGAGGCTTTGGTTTCTAACCAGAGATCGTCGGGCAAGACAATATTGGCATCATTTTCTCCTTTAAGACTTAGGGTAATTTGCTGATCTGCAAAATCTTCGACTGGTTGGGGGGCATCCCACACGAGCAAAACGGAATGTTCATGTCGTGCGACTAATTCTTGGTACTTGTCTGCAATAATCGAACCTGGAGCAAACAAAGACGAAGCATTGTCTCTGCTCTGCCAAATGTTCTTCGATAGAGTGAAACCTCGACCCTGTAACTCACTTATCGGTGCGGTAACCTCAGGAGCATCAGGGGCAAGAGATTTATCCAAGTTAATTAAGGTTAAACTGCCCAGTTTACCCTTGACCCCTTTTCTGCCTTCTCTGCCCTTTCTGCCTGAATAGCCATCGGTACAAGTGAATTCTGCGGTAGAGCAAGTGTAGTCAGGGCTACCAGGGTCTCCAACACAAGTCTTTTCATTCCAAGAAGGGCGATCACATTCGCAACCGCTTCCTCCTGCTCCTGCTGCTCCTGAATCACCTCCTTCTCCCCCCGCAGCAATCACATAAATCTGCTTGAGATCCTCTTTGTTTTTGGTATAGACCGTTAAAGCCGCACCATTGCCCCCATCTCCACCGTCTCCGCCATCTCCACCATTGCCACCATCAGCCCCCTGTAAATTCTGTCCAACATTTTCCGTTGTCTGCTCACACAAAGCATCGTAGCCTGGTTCTCCTGGCGCTCCAGTTGCCCCATTTCCTCCTGCTAAGTCAAGGGTCATCGGTGAGCCATCAGCAAATACCGTTAAGTTGTCACTATTACGGCCATTTTCTCCCTTCGCCCCTGTTTCGCCCGTATCTCCAGCTTCGCCTAAAGTTTTCACCTCTGCGGCTAGCACTCTAGAACAGAGCAATGATGGCTCAACCGTCGCCGAAGTCACGAATTGCGGCACAGTTAAAATCGTTACCAATAGGGACAATTTACTAAAAAAACGTATTTGCATAGTCAATAAAACTATTTTGATCGCATTTTACTTATATTCGTTGTTCGTGTATCGCACATTTTTGTGTTTTTGTCATTATTTTTTTAGATTTAATCGCTCAAATTTATCAAACTTAATTTATGGGCGATGAAAATTGAGCAGAATATCAAGCAAATATTTCAGTATTTTTGTTTATTACCTTCCAGATTTCAGATATCTTAGGTATAAAGACTTAAATATGCAAAGTATAATGAAGCGCTGGTTAATAAGTTTATTGATCATTTTTTCTCTGAATTTTTCCTTAAATATTGTCAGCGGGCTGTTTTTACCTGCAAAAGCGTTAGACATAAAAACTTCAGCTTTTCCAGATCAGGCCCTAGTTCAAGGGGAATCCATCGCCAAAAAAGCTTTCCGTGCGGCAAAACAGGGTGATTTTGCGCGAGCAGAAACTTATTGGACAACTCTGGTGGAAGAGTTCCCTGAAAACCCTGCGGTTTGGAGTAACCGTGGTAATGTTCGCCTTGGTCAATATAAACTTGCTGAGGCGATCGCTGATTTTGACCGTTCTATTGAGATTGCCCCAGAATATCCTGATGCTTATTTAAATCGAGGAATTGCTTATGAAGGACAAAAACTTTGGAGCAAGGCAATCGCCGATTATAACTATGTTTTATCGATTACACCTCAAGATCCAGTAGCCTTAAACAATCGCGGTAACGCTAAAGCAGGTCAGCAGCAATGGCAGGATGCATTAGATGACTATCAGCAGGCGGTTGATCTCGCCCCCACTTTTCCTCTGGCTCGGGGTAATGCTTCTTTGATTCAATATCAGTTAGGAGATCATGCAGCTGCAATTCGTAATATGCGTAATTTAGTTCGTAAATATCCCCTGTATTCTGATATGCGGGCTGCTTTAGCAGCATCTTTATGGGTTGAAGGCAAACAAGGAGAAGCCGAAAGCAATTGGGTCGCCGCCGTTGGTTTAGATAATCGCTATCAAGATCTTGACTGGATTGAAAATATTCGCCGTTGGCCACCAGCAATGACTCAGGCTCTATCAAGATTTTTAAACCTCAATTAGCATCTATACTTCGTTTTCACGTTGCTTTCTAAACCTAAAACTAATCTAAAACTTATGAATAATTCTTCTTTCCCCGAGTCTATATCTTTTCCTCAGGCGATCGCCACAACTCAAGTTTTAATGAATCAAATCAACGCTAATGAGTTAAATGAAGCTGAAATCCAACAAGGAGTTTCATTGATCTTAAACAGCAAAAATGGTGGAAGAGGATTTTTTGTTGCTTATTTGACCAGTGATCTGGATTTACCAGATAATCCCTCTCCGGGCATGTTAAATGGATTAAGATCTGCTCCAGAAATGTCTAGTGAATTGTTAGTCAAAAATCTAGCTATGTCTTCAGCTATGATTATTGCCCATCGTCACAATCATGATGCAGAGAATGTCGCAGGATCTCAACGAGTTTGCCGACGTACCGGCAATTTAATTCAGCAACTTGACTTACAATTGATTGACGAAAAACTTCAAGAACTTCAAAATACCATTAAAAATAGTTGTGGGGAATATCAAGAGTTTTTGGAATCTCAGAATTATGATGCCGAACAGAAAAGAGCAATTCACGAAGCTATTTCTAGCTTAAAGTAGCCTAGCTCAATTTAATTTTAGCTGAACTATTTTAATTAGATTCAGAAACGGGATCTACCTCAAATTTATAACCAACACCTCTTACTGTTTGGATAAAAGATGGTTCTGCCGAATCAATCTCGATTTTTTTACGGATCTGGCCAATGTGAACATCCACAACTCTTTGATCACCTACGTAATCATAATCCCAAACACTTTGAATCAATTCATCCCTACGCCAGACTCTCCCTGGACGAGTAGCCAGGAAATGTAGCAGATCGAATTCCAACGCTGTCAAAAGGATAAATTGCTCATTGATTCTTACTTCTCTACGAACGGGGTCAATGACCATATTGCTAAAAATCAAAGGTTGCTTCTCTGATGTAGAGACTGTCCTCTGCCTTTTCAAAATAGCCTTGACTCGATATTCTAACTCCTGAAGGTCAAAAGGCTTAGTTAAATAATCATCTGCACCTTTTAAAAAACCTTCTTTTTTATCCGCAGCATCTGATCTACTTGTCAGCATCAAAATAAAAACATCAGTGTTTCGCTGCATTTCCTCACACAAGTTGTAGCCCAAAGCATCAGGAAGGTTAACATCCAAGATTACTAAATCAGGGTTGAATTGTTCAAAAATCTTTAATGCACTTTGACCATCCACCGCAGACTCAAGTAGATAATCTTTCTGACTAAGAAATCGAAATATTAAATTGCGAATTGCTGGGTCATCATCCACAACTAGAATTTTAGCGGAGGCGGTATGCATAATTTTAACCAGTAAACTAAAAAATCAAGACAGCAAATTGCTGAACGAGATAAGCAAAGACTGCTTTCAATCTTCTAAACAATTATCTATGCATAACTGGATAATGCCAAGAACATAAAGCATTTTTATTATTATGTCGATTGCATTAAAAAATTAAACCTAACACAAAATACCAAATACCAACTCAAAAATCTCACCTTGCGTAGATGTACAAAGATGAGATCAAAGCTATGCTATTAAGATGTTAGATAGTCTGTAAAAAGGAACCTGGCACTGAGCTATTTTCCCAGGGGGCTACCCCCCAAGTATCTTGGCCGCAACAGCGTTTCACAATCGAGTTCGGGATGGAGTCGAAG
>JBJOPG010000324.1:0-4225 GCA_046050865.1 Cyanobacteriota bacterium | reverse complement strand
AATCCGTCAGTGGTCTAATCCTGTCTATCAAGAAGGACATCTAGCAATCCTCAAAGGAAATTTGGCTAGTGAAGGTTCAGTAGCTAAAATCAGTGGGGTAAAAAATCCAGTAATTACTGGGCCTGCTAGAGTATTTGAATCAGAGGAGCAATGTCTGGCAGCTATTTTAGACGGCAAAATCAAAGCGGGAGATGTGATTGTTGTCCGTTACGAAGGGCCAAAAGGCGGGCCAGGCATGCGGGAAATGCTAGCGCCAACTTCTGCCATCATTGGTGCGGGATTAGGGGATTCTGTGGGTCTAATTACCGATGGTCGTTTCTCTGGTGGTACTTACGGAATGGTAGTGGGTCATGTTGCGCCTGAAGCTGCGGTTGGAGGTGCGATCGCCTTAGTTCATGAAGGAGACAGTATTACCATTGATGCTCGTCAAAAGGTGTTGCAACTCAATGTTGATGATGCAGAATTAGCCCAACGTCTTAACCAGTGGCAACCACGTCAGCCTAAATATCCCAGGGGCGTTTTGGGTAAATATGCCAAGCTTGTTTCTTCTAGTAGTCTAGGGGCAGTGACAGATCTGGATTTGTATAGTTAACTGCCGTATCATTGTTTTTTTAGGGGATTAGGGATTTAGGGACTTAGTTCTAATCTCCCTATCTCCCCATCTCCCCACCATTAAATTTTAAGCCTCAGCAAATTCGCGTTAATCCCCGTCTGACGTTTAAAATATAATTTAGATTGACAAACCCATAAAGACATTAATCGGTATGCCACTAATCACCACTGGAAAATCATTTATTCGCGCCCTCGAAAAAGCTGGAGCCTTGGGGTTATATATGCCCTTGGAAGGAGGCGCAGAAGGTCGGTACCAAAGACGTTTGCGAGCTTATGGGTACAATACAATTAATATTACTGCCAGGGGATTAGGGGATTTAGCAGCCTATTTAACCAGCGTCCATGGTGTACGCCCAGCCCATCTAGGCAAAAAAACTATCGGCAGAGAAGCCTGTGTTGGCGATGTATACTACATTCCCCCGATTGCTACCTATGAGCTAAATTCGCTCCCTGCTAATGCCAAGGGATTAGCCATTTGGATTATTGAAGGACATGTTTTATCCCGTCAGGAAATTCAATATTTAGTCGATTTAACCAAAAAAGAACCAAAACTGAAAATTGTCATCGAAATGGGTGGCGATCGCTATGTGAATTGGAAGCCTTTGGCAGACACTTTAGTTGCTGCATAATTCATAATGGCGTTGCTGATTTAAAGCATGAAGCCGACAAAGGGCTATGCCCGCATGTAGTAACCTGCACGTAGCTATTAGCTCCTAGCTATTAGCTCTTAGCTTTTTAGTTGATTTGCTTACATAGTGAAAATAGTCGAATCATATATTATCGATCCAGCAATGCTTTAACAATAAATGAAGAAGCGTCAGTTTAAATCTTGTGAAATAGGTTACGAGGTGATTTAAAGTGTCAGATAAAAATATGGATGATTTACTGGCTCAGTTGAAAGCGGAATTTGAGCCTCAACCACAGCCAAAGTCAAAGACAAATCAACCTATTTCTAACTCATCATCACCTCAAACACCTGCATCTCCAGGCTCAATGAATAAAATGTTAGAGGAACTCCGAAAGGAGTTGGAATCTGGTCGAGGCAGAGCAAATACTACACCTCAGCCTTCATCCACTTCTCCATCACCAGCCATCAGCGCTAAAGATGCAGCTCTTGCTCGTCAGCGTTTAAATGCGTTAATTGATGAGGATTACCAAGTACAAGCCCAGATCCGTGAAGCTAAATTCGCCGAGATTCAACGACAAGCAGAGGCTAGAATCGCCGAAGAGCAACGCCATCAACAAGAATTAATCGAGCTTCAGCAGCGAGAAGAATTGCGCGATCGCCGAAGAAAAGAAGCTCTACGAGAAGAAGCTAAAACATGGCTCCTAAAATTAAATCCCCGCAGCGAAGAAGGTAAATGGTTTCAAGAATTTTCCTATTCTTATGAAAACAAACTCCAGGCGGCGATCGATTATCTAGAAGCCATGCGAGAAACAGGTCTTTAGATTACCCTTCTACTACCTACTACCTACTACCTACTACCTAATTATCTAGCAGGAGCCTCTTTAATTGCCTTAACAACGGCTGCCCAAGAGGGTTTTACATTGTATTGGCGATCGCGTAGTAGTGGACGAACCTCTGCTTTATCTGCTCGGGGGGCAAAATCACTCAACCAAGTATAGCGATCGCTTAGTCCCCAATTGACGATGCTAGTCACAGCAGGCTCATCTAGCACCACAGAAAGAAATTGATAGTATGATTCCGCCACAAGGCGATCGCGAACTTCAATATTTTTGGGCAAGTCTACATCGCTGACATCTAGCTCGGAAATAACAATTTTCACGCCTAAACTCGCAACATCTTTTAAAAACTGACGAAAGCGGTTAGCGTCAAAATCTTTGTTTAATCGAGCTTGTAAATGGCTTTGAATGCCCAAGACATTAATTGGTGTACCTTTAGACTTCAATTTAGTCAGCAAAGATAATAAAGCATTGCGTCGTTTTTCATAGTAGCCATTTTGCAAAGTAGCGCTGTATTCAAGCGAAAAATCATTTAAAACTAGTTTGGCAGCGGGATCGGCTGCGTGGAGGAGTTCAAAAGCCCGAGGAATATAGTCTGGGCCTAAAAATTTGAGCCAAGAAGGAAAGTTTCCACTGTCAGTTCCACTGACCGCTGTATCCCTCAAACCATCTGGTCTGCCGTCTTCAACATTAATTGCTTCATTCACTACATCCCAAGAACTAACTTTACCTGCATATTTTTTACCTACAGTAGAAATATGATTAGTAAAAATTTGCTCAATCTCGGCATTAGTAGTATTAGGAGACTTAAATTTTTCTACAAGCCAAGGAGAATTAAACATATGCCAGATCATTGGCGTACAACGGAAAGCCAGCTGGTTTTTTTGAGCAAAATTAAAGAAAGGATCTACCTGACTAAAATCATAATTATTATTACCAAAAGGGCCAATCGTAACTCCGAAAAAACCCCCAACGATTAAACCATAATCTTCCAGAAACGCACGTTGAAATTTTAGATCTTGGGTGAAATCACCGGGAGAACGCTGATGGTATCCGCCATATAAAATACCTTTTGCCGCTGCTGTTTGGCGTAAACTTTCTACCATGTTAATTTTATCATTTCCCTTATCCTCTATAGATTTACTAGGCTCTAGAGCAGAAATTGGAGTACTTTTGCATTGATGCAGTATGTTGGCTACTCCCAGTCCTCCGATACCAAATAAGAAAGATCTTCTGCCACCAGTAATTATTTGTTTACCCATAACACTACTATTAATATGAAGTTAAAATATCCAGACTTCATATTAACTTCATATTACTGTATATGTCACATGTTTATATTATTTTGTTTTAAATAAAAGTAATTCAAATTACAATTTGATTCGTTATTTGTCTGATACCAAATTGGCGATCGCCCATCAATTTAAAGATAAGCGATCGCCAATAAGTAGAAAATGTAGGTTATGAGTGCAAGATATTTGCTAATTTCGACTATTACAGCTAAAAAGTATTAACGCTAGTAGCAACACCAGTAGAAACGGAGGTCGCCACTTTAGGTCTACCGCCTTCATAGCTTATGGAATAAGAAGTAGCCGCCCCAGTCGCAGCACTTAATTCATAACCATTGCCCTTCGCGGCTCTAGTACCGACTAACACATTAGAACCAGTATTCTGACCGTAAGCGTCAGCAAATCCATTAGCATTAGCAGTGCTGCCATAAGCGCTAACATCTATTCCTGTATAAGCGCCAAATCCACCATTTACTTCAATTTCAGTTGCGGACTCGATGTGTTGTAGGTCGGAAATAATCATTGTTTTACCTCTCGTATTGTTGTGTGTAAGTTGTTGTTTAGGACTCGAATTGTGATGAGCCTGATGAATTAATGTATGTAGTGAATTAGATGAATATGCAGTTCCTAACTCACTACCGAGCAAAATCTAATAGTTAGGAAGCTTCAGCGAAAGAACTGGAGCGTGAACCGCTGAATTGTCCTTGGATGACTAGAGTATCTGTAGTAGTGGAAGTTCTAGTGTTGGTGCCAAAAGCTTCAGCACCTGCGTCGGCAGCAGCTACGTTGTAGGGACGGTAGTAGTAACCACCCCATCCACCTTGAACTTCAGTTTCAGTCGCGATTTCGATGTGTTGTAA
>JBJOPG010000323.1:0-5035 GCA_046050865.1 Cyanobacteriota bacterium | reverse complement strand
ATCGATTCCACAACATTGTCGTATCCAATGCTAAATATACTCGTTGATGTTTCCATTCATTAATTGCTGCCATCACTAGTGGGATATACAAAGATCTAACTTTTACCCGACGATTGCGAACAAACCTTTGCCATCGTCTCTCGATGCTTTGTGCTTTGGTTGCCTGACTAACTACGTAAGATTCCCATTCACTCAGGTTAATTTTACCACTGCAAATCAGAGCATTGACCATCCAAGCTAATGCTTTTAAATGTCGCCAATCTCTGTATTGGCTATGTTGACTTAGTAAACTCAGCAGTTGATTATAAAGTGGGGTAGAAGTTGACATGGACTATTAGCTAAAAAACATCTATTTTCAGCTTCCCATGAATACTCTGCCTCTTCTTCTTTACAACCGTGTATCAGTACTTTTAGGTACTTGTGTCAGGCAGTCAAGTATTTGATATCACTATTACTTAATCAATCAGGTTTGCTTGAGTAGTACTAACAACTACTAAAATGTTAAAGTAATATGCTTTACAAAACTTAACGACGCAAAAAAAGTGATTTTTGATTCCAGACTCAAATAAAAGAAGACTTTTCTAGAGATCATGTCTAGGTCATATTATCCATTTTTCACTGCAAATTAGACAATTTTAGACCTCTAAAAAAGGGTTAATGATGGGGAGGGGGGTTCATCATTAACCCTTTTTCAGAGCTTTTTAGGCTAACGTCGTTCAAGTCGAGTCGTTCAAGTCGAGATGGTGTAATACTTTGAGTGGGGTGGTGAGAGACTATCCCCTAATAATACAATTTTTGCGTCATAGATGGCATCTATACTTCTCGAAAGTCTTACCCTGAAGCGTAAACAAATGTAGTGTAGTAATACTATAAGTTCTGCAATTGATAGTCTAATGTGCCATCTGGATTAATAAAATATCCTTCATAAGACTGATTATATCTACGTTTATTCCGCTGTACTTCTTTTTCAATGGCGAGATATTGTTCGATAGTTTGATAGGTAAATTGAGAGATAGAAAACTCTCTAAGAATACCTATTTTTTCAATAGTATCACCACAGACAAAACCTTTATCTAACCATTTATCATGATTATGTTTCCAATCATTGAGCTTAAGGATGCCTGTTTTCCTAAAATTTTTGCTTCTTACAACGTGAGTAGGATTATCTAATTGTTGCAAAAAAAAATTACTAGGAGGTAAATCGTTATAAAATTCTGTTTCAACAGTTTCGTTATTTTCAGTAATAGTAAAACTTTGATGATGGCGTTTATTTTCATAGAAGCGCATGGCAATTTTAGTTTCTCTCTCATTAGCTAGTAAGTAGTTAGTAGTTAGTAGTTAGACGTGCCGTGAAATCTGGCAGTGGTGTAGATATCTTTGATTTCAAAAGCAAACATTCCTACCTGTTGGCTATAACGCTTAATTGGGGTCTTGTCTAGGGATATAGTCATTCCAATTAATTTCCGTATGCTAGCAGATGATGCGAGAACCGATAATCCTCGTAGGGGCGAATCGTCCCTACAAGATCGTATGTTTTCTATTTGAAATGACTATATGTCTATTTCTAGCTTGGTAGTTTTTTGATTATGAGAAATTATTGACTTTAACTTCGCAAATTGCTAAGTTAGATATATGGAGCTTAAAATTACTAGAGGAGATGAAGCCAATGAATGTTAACTAGAAAGGTAGAAAGGAGAATTGATGCACGTCATCTCATATTCCAGACTAAAACAATTCTGGCGCAATCACCCTACAGCAGAAGTAAGTTTAAGATATTGGTATAAACTTACCACAAAACAACAATGGCAAAGTTTTAACGATATATGTCAAACTTTTCCTTCGGCAGACAAGGTAAAAAACTTCGTTGTATTTAATATTGGAGGTAACAATTTTCGCTTAATTGCTTACGTTGATTACAAACAGGGTAAAGTTTTTATTCGGGCTGTTCTTACCCATGCTGAATATGACAAAGATGATTGGAAAAAGGATGAATGGTATCAATGACTAATAACTTGTTTTAAGTTGATTATACTAAGCTCATTTGTTCAATTTGTTTTCGTGCTTATTCTCTTCTAGTTTTATTATCAAAAAGTTCTGTTGCTATGACCGATCAATATATACAACTACTACAGCAATTTCCACCTCGTACTATTAATAATGAAGAGGAGTTAGAAGCAACACAAGCGGTTATTGATAAGTTACTTGATCGCGCTTTATTAAGTCCTGAAGAATTAGATTACCTTAACGTATTAGGAACATTGGTTTTTGACTACGAACAAAAAGGTGAACCTATTCCTGATATTTATGGTATCGAACTATTGAAAGTTTTGATTACCGAAAGACAGTTACGCCAAAAAGACCTAATAGCTATATTTAAAACAGAATCCATTGTCTCTGATATCTTAAATGGTAAACGACAATTGACACTTCGTCATATTCAAGAATTAGGGCGATTTTTTAATCTATCTCCTGCGGTATTTTTACCTGAAGAAGAAAGCTTAAAAGCGATTGCTTAAACCAAATCATCTAATATATTAGTCACTTCACCCTGAAAAGAGTGCCGATTGTCGTCATAAATTATCAGGGTGTGGACTCATAATCTTGTCTATTCCCGCAATCTCAGCGTATTTCTGCACCAATTTATAGACTGAGTGGCTATGTAACCGATTACCCCAATAACTCTTGTGAATCGCGCTAAATAAAGGAGCTACATTAGTATGATTGCCTCTTTTACTCAACCAAGTATCAATTGCTGCGATCGCACTTTTACCCAAGCTAATAATCTCAGGTTGTCCGATCTTACCCTTACCAGTAATCACCAATTCACCCCTTATCGCTGAAAAATCAGATACATCGCAGTCGACCACCTCTGAACGTCGTAAAGCATTACTTCACATCAAAAGTAAAATTGCACGATCTCGTATACCCTTAATGCTGGCGGGTGCTAGATTACGAGCTACCAAATAGCCATGATACTGAGAGACTAATTCAAAGGCTTGATGGCTATCGAGTAGCAAAAATAGCGCTAATGTATTAGGGTTAACTCTTTAGTTAGAAAATCAAAAAAGCCATAAATATTGGAACGATACATTCTTTTAGTGTGTGGCGATCGCGATCTATTTAGCCAATCATCTAGTAAGGTATCGTATCCCAACGGGGGTGCTAATCTGTTGCGGGGGAGTAAGGGGATTAAGTTATTAGATGTATGTTGAGGCGTAATAAATTCCATAACTTAGCTCGACTTTATCCAATCAAGCAGCATAGATAGCAAGATCCCTCAAACGGTTAAATAAAGGACGAGGGACTTTTATGATGTCAACAGGATTAGATGAGATGGAAAAAGTGTTAGCCCAGAGAAATCGGCGTACTAAAGCTAAGGCATCAGAAAAAGTAGGTAGAGATTTGACATACCAACTTTTTTGTCGAGTAGTCCAGGTAAAATTGGCTTGTAAATGATGAGCCAAAAGAGTGACGATAGAAAATAGCCCCAATATCAGAGGAGTGGTACGTGAGATCGCCAAATCTGACCATTGGCGTTGAGTTTCCAAACCTAAATGTCTTCTAACTTCCTCAAAAGTTACTTCTATCTGCCAACGGCGTGCAAACCACTCCAAGATTTGCTGAGGTCGATATTTGGAATTGGTACACAGCAAAGTCTGAGTTTTGAATAAATTCAAGGGGTCGCGAACTAAAACCCAACGAATAGGAACGACAGGCAATCCAGTATGATACCAAACAGCTAATCCTGTAGTAACTTCTACTTGACGCTCACTTTCTCCATACCAATGCGAAAGCGTAACGTTTGACCATTGTGTATCAGTATTTAGCAAAATTTGTTCTAGGTTAGGCAATCTTTTTCCTTTCGGGCGAGGACGACCCATTGTCCCTGAAAGTCTCGCTGGTGCAGGCTCATAAAGCGCAGCATCTAAACGCAGACGAGTAATCATTGATGTCGATAAAAAATCCTTGCTAATTGCCGAAAGCAATTCTAGAGAAGCAAAACTACTGTCTGCTACTACTACTAGTTCTCGGCGAGGAAGCCATCTTTTAACTTGTAAGATCATTTGTCTTGCCCAATCCGTTAGTTTTTTATGTCGACGTTTTTGTTTTTGATGGTAACGTTCAGACGGAGCTAGAACAGTGAAAAAAGGTAAACCCCATACTTTTTTTGCCCAAGGAATTTCCACTAGCAACATTATCGATAACCAACGTAAACCGCTAACCTTGACAAAGTGGCTATTGCTCGATCTTACTGGGTCGCGATAGATCCCTTTTGCTCGAATTTTCCTCCCTTTACGGCGTTCTATCGTATCGTCTATTCCACAAACTATTGTCCCTCTGGGAATAAACGTCATTACTAAAGCTAAGAGTAATATCTTGCTAGCTTGAAGACTTGACCACACTGCACGATTTAGTACCCGATGGTAGTTTTGAAAGTTAGCCTGTTCAGCTAACCCCATTACTTCGAGTATTGAGCTTACAGTTCTTTTTCCTGTTGTCAAAATTGAACCCACCAACAAGACTTGGACATGATTCCAAACTCTTGGAGAGAATAGTTGGGCAAAGGGCAAAAATATTTTAACAACTTCGGCAGGTAAATTGAAACTCATGCGCTTATTCCAGAAAGATAGCAATAGACTTAAATACTGTATCGTTATCTCTCAAGTTGTTCAGTTTTGTTTTCTCTCAGAATGGATAAAGTCGAGCTAAGGGGAAAGTCAAAAATGAAGGATGGTATTTAATCAATAACCTATCTAATTTACCTCAAGCAATTAAAGCTTATAAAAAACGGATGGGAATCGAAGCGATGTTCAAAGATTGCAAAACAGGAGGATACAATCTAGAGCAATGTCAAGGTAAAGATGAGCGTTTATTATCTCTAATTTTACTAATAGCAATTGCTTACACTTGTGCTATCAAGATTGGATTGGTTTATTTTGCAATCAGGGCATTGATAACGTTTTGGTCGCAATTCAACAAAAACTGGTTGCTCGAATACTGGTAGGTGGCGCAATCTGATAGGCTGGTCAAAACC
>JBJOPG010000322.1:0-6045 GCA_046050865.1 Cyanobacteriota bacterium | reverse complement strand
TCTGGTTAGACCGTCATTACTCTGTGGATTTTAGCTTGACTCAAGCCCTGAGACAAACTTTGACCATGTTTTTGACGTTCGGTAATGCTGGAGTAGTTTCCCAGAATCGCTTTGGACGTTTTTTTACCGATTCAATCTACATTATCGGAGCGGTAACCTTACTTTATGGGTTGTGGATGTTACTGCGTCCAGTGCTAATCCATCAGGAAGCAACTCCAGAGGAGCGCCAAAGAGCTAAAAAAATTATTGAACAATACGGACGCTCCTCCCTCGCCAGATTTGCCCTGTTAGATGATAAATCTTATTTTTTTAGTCCCTCTGGTCGTAGTGTTATTGCCTACGTGCCAGAAGGCAGGAGCGCGATCGCCTTGGGTGATCCCATTGGGCCAATAGAAGAGCGCCCAGAAGCGATCGCCACTTTTAAGCATTTTTGCGATCGCAATGACTGGCAACCAGCCTTTTACCAGACTCTAGCGGCAGATCTAGAGCTATATAAATCTTTGGGTTTTAAAACCCTGAAAATTGGCGAAGAAGCGGTAGTGGAGCTGCCAAGTTTTACCCTCCGAGGTAAAGCAGGCAAGCATTTACGTACGGCAGTTAATAAGTTTAATAAATTGGGCTATGCTGTTCGGGTTCACGAACCACCGATTGCCGATGAGTTGTTACAAGAGTTGCGAGCTATTAGTAATGAGTGGCTAGAACACATTAAAGGTTCAGAGAAAAAGTTTTCTCTTGGTTGGTTCGATGATGGCTATCTCAAAGGCTGCGAGATTGCTGTAGTTTATGATTCCCAGTCAAATCCCCTGGCTTTTGCCAATATTGTACCGGAGTATCAACTTAACGAAATTACCATTGATTTAATGCGTCATGTTGCCCAGTCAGAGCCGGGGACGATGGATTTTTTGTTTATTGCTATGTTTGAGCATTTTAAGAAGTTGGGTTACGATAGCTTCAATTTAGGTCTGGTTGCCCTTTCAGGCGTGGGAGAAATAGCCCCCGCTTCTCGCCTCGAACGAGGAATGCACTATCTTTATCAACATTTAAACCAGTTTTATAACTTTCAAGGATTGCGAGCTTACAAAGATAAATTTAACCCTCGCTGGGAATCACGCTACCTAGTCTATCCCCGATTAACTACTTTACCAGACGTGGTGGTGGGATTGGTCAGAGCCGATTCAGGAGATCGCCTGGGGGATTATCTAGGAACTCGGTTTTTAAGTACTACCGTTACTGCCCTGTTTAAAAGATTGACTCGCCTGGCACCGATTTTGCTGAGCTTGTTACTTTTTGGGATTTCTCTCTGGGCAATTACTCAAGAATTACGCAAGTATCACCTCCAGGATGTTATTAACAGTCTGACGACAATTCCTAAGCCCCATCTCATCTTGGCGATCGCTTTAACCCTGGTGAACTATATTTTATTTACGGGTTACGATACTTTGGCTGTTTATCATCTGCGCCAATCCCTGCCCTATCGTCGTACTGCCTTAGTAGCGATCGTCAGCTATGCAATTAGCAACAGCGTAGGCTTTGCCTTACTAAGTGGTAGTGCCATTCGCTATCGCTTTTACTCAGCTTGGGGATTTTCTGCCGCGAAGATTGCTCAGATCATCGCTTTTTGCAATCTCAGTTTTTGGCTGGGTTTCTTTGCTGTCGGTGGAATCATTTTTGCCCTGCAACCCATCGCCACCCCAGAATCGCTGCATATTCCTTTCGAGTCCGTCAGACCCGTAGGCTATATTTTCTTGGGGATTATTGCGACTTACCTACTCTGGAGTGGGTTAAGCCGAAAGCCATTAAAGATCAAAAAATTGGTGTTTCCTCATCTACCAGTCAAGCTTTCTCTAATTCAAATTGCCCTGACTTCTCTCGACTGGATGCTGGCAGCAGGAGTATTGTATGTTTTGTTGCCTGTACCTAGACATTTATCATATTTAAGCTTTTTTGCAATTTATCTCTTAGGACAGTTAGCAGGAATTCTGAGTAACGTTCCAGGAGGATTAGGGGTATTTGAAACCGTTTTAGTTTTATTACTGGCACCAGTAATTTCCGCCGACCGATTGCTGGGGGTACTTTTAGCTTACCGAGGGGTTTATTATTTTCTGCCTTTGGGGATTTCCCTGTTGATGTTGGGCTTATATGAGTTAAAACGGCAATCTACTCGTCTTTCGTCTTAATTTTGATCTCCTAATTTTGACTATTTAATTTTTGTAGCTTCAACATAGTGATACAGAACATCACCCACAAAAAACCAATACTATAACCAGCGATGATATCAGTTGGCCAATGTACCCCTAGATATAGCCGACTTAGACCAATGGCAGCAATGAGGAAGACGGCACTAGCATAGATTAAGAAAGCAAACTGCGGATATCGAGTCGCCAGGATATAAGCCAAAAATCCATAGAGGATGGTTGAGCCTAAAGCATGACCACTCGGATAGCTAAAAGAAGTTTCTTCAATTGGTGATTGCCAAAGATTGGGGCGCGGTTTGCTAAACACTAATTTGAGACCATAACTGAGGATGACCCCACCAAGACAATCAATCACAAATATTTTGGCTTCTTGATCATAACGTCGCCAACACAATATGGCGAAAGTGATAGCCGAGATCGCCACTACAATGTTTGGATTACCCAGGCTAGTAATAGCAAGCATTAGGCGATCCAGGGTGGGATTAGCAAACTGGTGAATTCCCAGCAAAATTGTTCGATCAAAAGCAAAAGCTTCTTGTTCTAATACTTCATCTGAAAGTTGAGCCAAGAGATAAATAATTAATAGGCAGCTAATCAACCCAACGGTACCAATGGTGGTAATTAATGAAGCTAATGGACGATGAAGTTTCCGTCGCCAAAAATCCGCCAATTTGCGTACCAGGGTTTTATATTCCATTTTATTAGTAGTAGGTAGTAGGTAGTAGGTAGTAGGTAGTAGGTAATGGGTAATGGGTAATGGGTAATAGTAAAAAAACGTCCTAACATTGTCTAGTATTGCTATAACTTTGATATCTGCAAGATTACCTATTAGATTTAGATCCTTCATTGCTCAAACATCTGGATGCAAAACCTCGTTTACTAGTTGCTATTTTAGTGGCAGCGATAGTCTATTTTTTACTTCCTCAATGGATGCAGCGCTCAACACGGATTATTGTTACCTGGGATTTTGGGGTGATAAGTTTTTTGACTCTGGTGGGGGTAATGATGAACAATGCCACCACGCAAAAAATGCAACGCAGTTCTCAACGTGAAGACGAGAGTCGTTGGACAATTTTAGTTTTAGTGGTGGCGGCAGCTTGTGCCAGTCTTCTGGCAATTGGTTTTATGCTTGCCGAAAGTAAAAACATCTCTTCGAGACTATTAACACTGCACATTACCCTGACCTTGGTAACAATTGTAGTTTCTTGGCTCCTGATTCACACGATGTTTGCACTACACTACGCACACTTGTATTATCAAGCGAAAAGCGATCGCTCTTCTTTACCAGATGCTTTGGATTTTCCTGGTGAAAAACAACCTGATTATTGGGATTTTCTCTATTTCTCCTTAGGAATTGGCATGACTTGCCAGGTTTCCGATGTACCCATTAATTCCCGCTTGTTAAGACGGCTAGTTTTGATACATGAAGTTCTGACTTTTTTCTTTAATACGGTCATCCTGGCTTTGGCAATTAATATTTTGGCAAGTTTGATTTGAAAAAGCTTTTAGCTTTTAGCTTCTAGCTTTTAAATTGATTTACTTACCAAGGCAATTGAGTCCCATCCCATGAAAAGAATTCACCACTGTCTTTTAATGACAGACCTGAAATAACCTGAGACAGCAGCTTGACCGTATGTTCTACGGGAAATAGTTTCTCCGCTGGCACGTTTTGTTGGAAAGGCTTAGAAAGTTGAGTATCGGTAGTGCCTGGATGCAGAGCGACCACAATAGTTTTGGGACAGCGACGACTATATTCGATCGCCGTAGTCTTGAGAAACATATTTAAAGCTGCTTTGGAGGCACGATAACCATACCAGCCCCCTAAACGATTATCGCCAATACTACCTACCTTGGCAGAAATGCTGGCAAAGATACTGGGTTCCGTTTTGTTAAATAAAGGCATTAAATGTTTAGCGAGTAACACCGCACCAATACTATTCACTTGGAAGGAGTAGATTAAGTTCTGGGCATTGATTTGTTTGAGACTTTTTTCAGGAGTCAAGTTTTGATCATGGAGTACCCCCACACAATAGATTGCTAAGTGGAGTTGTTTGACGGAAGCTTGGATCTCTTTGATGGCGGCGGCGATGCTCTCTTCGATCGTGATATCAACTTGAAGACAGGTTAGGCGATCGCCAGATTGACGAGCTAAATCTAGTAATTGCTTTGCTGTATCTGGATTACGGTAGGTAGCAAAAATTTGCTGTATATTACCTTGTTGTAAAAGCGATCTCACAAACCCTAAGCCAATTCCCTGACTTGCACCAACTACTAAAGCATTGGCCTGTTTGATTTCTAATAGCACTGAGTATATATCCGTTGATTACAATAGCGATGGATTTGGTGAATCTTGAACATCCGCGTAACTGGTTTGCGACGGGAAAGAACCCATTGTTGCTATTGTCCATCATAAACCCGCAGACTGCTATATTAACTATTTTTCATCAAGAGTAGCCACAAATAAAACTCCTAACAGACATAATATCGAACCGATCATAAATGCACCGAAATAACCGAAAGCTTCTGCCATAAAACCACTAAAACTGCCAGCAATCAAACTACCAATAAAAATAATTGTCACCTGCAAAGTGTAGTCAAAACCCGCATTTCCCTGTCTGCTATAATCCATCGCGATCGCAAACATTGGGATGCACGCCATACCATAGGTAAAATGTAAGCCACTAGCAACTAGATAAAGAATTGGTAAACTCGTCCATCCCAAAGTCGGGAGAATCCAAAGTGAGATCGCCACAGCCATCAAGATACCAAAGATAATTAAACCTCGTTTTCGTCCCAAGGGTTTGAGCAGAAATCCACCTAAAATAGAGCCGACAAATCCGCCACCAAAAGCAACAATACTGTTCATTACTCCAATATCAGCCATAGACATTCCCAAGTCTACAAGCAAAGGGCGAGACATGGTATTAGCGATGGTTACTCCCATCATGTAAAACACTAGTACCAATATCCACCGCTTCATTCCAGGTTGCTGAAAAAATCCCGCTAATGCCGAAAAACTTAGTTTGTAC
This sequence comes from Cyanobacteriota bacterium, assembly GCA_046050865.1. GTDB lineage: Bacteria > Cyanobacteriota > Cyanobacteriia > Cyanobacteriales > Xenococcaceae > Waterburya. Next base: position 821 of record JBJOPG010000322.1, on the reverse strand, counting down.
TGTGTTTCTTGTCTTGTTACATTCTCTTGGTAAAACAAAACGGGAAAGATTAATAAAAAGACACCCAACGCTATTGTTAATACACTTTTATTCCAGCCCCAAGAATCCAGTAAAATAAGAATTACACCACCGCCTAAAATTCCTCCCAGATAACCTCCTGCAACCTGAACACTATTACCCAAACCTCTTTCAGAAGGTTTGAGTAGTTCAATTGCTAAAGCATCAGTGGCGATATCTTGAGTAGCAGCAAAAACAATAGCTATAAACATACTTCCTAGTAGGAGAGTAAAATTAGTTTTTAGATCGAGAAAAGCACAAATTATAATTGCTATTCCTGTTAAGCTCTGCATCAGAACAATCCAGAACTTGTAGTGTCCCCATCTTGTCCACCCATAGCGATCGATCAACGGCGACCATAGTACTTTAATCGTCCAAGGTAAACTGACTAAACTAGTCAAGCCAATTAATTTTAAAGAAATGCCTTGTTGTCGTAAAAAAATAGGGAGAGTTTGCCCAAAGAACGCTAGGGGAAGAAACTGAGCTACATATAAACTGGCAAGTAGTAACCACTTATTCATGATTAGAATTCCGATTTCACTTGAACGCCAAAAGTACGGCGATCGCCATAAGAACCTAGAGTGCTTTCTGCTGTGGCTGAGACAAATGCAGCGGTAAGATATTCATGATCGAACAAATTATTTGCATATAGATAAATGCCGTAGCGATCGGCTTCATAGCCAATACGAGCATTTACTAAAGCCAGAGAGTCTTGTTTGAGAGTATTATCATCGCTGAAAAAGTAGTTGCCTAATCCTTGCAGT
>JBJOPG010000321.1:0-4392 GCA_046050865.1 Cyanobacteriota bacterium | reverse complement strand
CACATTTAAAACTACGATTTATTTAGGGATTTTTTTATTTGGTAGTCTTGGGGATTGGCAATCGGCGATTGGACGACCTCCACGCTCCGCGATCGCTGCCGAACCAAAATCTCAGGATATTGAATTAGAAATCGGTATTATTCAGCGGTTGGGTGCTGCTCCAATAATTGAGGGTGATCCTGAGATTAAACAAGTGACGGTTCAGAGTACAGTGGGAGACTCTTTACAGGTAAGTTTTCCTGGTCAAGCCAAAGCTGCACCGATTAAGACTCAGAAAGTAGTTTTGAAGATAGATTCTGCTCGTCTACCCCAGCCCAAGTTAGCCGAAAAATTGATTTTAAGCGATCGCTCGACTTTTGAAACCGCTGAAGACAGTGCCAACTTTTGGAAGCGGTTGGGAATCGAGGTGGAAGTGGCGCAACCTGGACGCTGGCAAGTCTGGGCAAAACGAGATGTCTATCAGACTCCTTTGGTTCGTCGTTGGCTATTACACAGTTTACAAGCCAATGGTTATGAAGATCCTTATTTAGATACCCAAGTCCGTTATCAAGAACCTGATATTGTCTTGGAAATTGAAGGACGGAAATATAATCAGGATCAGGTGGAAATTACTAGTGGCAAAAACTTAGTTAAGGTTAATACCACCTCACAGCCCCAAGAAGCGAAAGTATACGGTGGTAGTTTGCGACTTCAACCCAATGCCCATGGGGAATTTACCCTGGTGAACCAAGTTCCCTTAGAGACTTATCTACGGGGAGTTGTGCCCTACGAAATTGGCAAAAATGCTCCTCCGCAAGCAGTAGCAGCCCAAAGTATCATTGCTCGTACCTATGCCCTCCGAAACCTGAGACGTTTTGAAGTGGATGACTATCAATTGTGCGCCACAGTTCATTGTCAGGTTTATTACGGCTTAAAAGATACCAATCAAGTAAGCGATCGCGCGATCGCCAAAACCGCAGGCTTGGTTCTCACCTACGATAACGAATTGATTGATGCCCTATATTCTTCCACCACTGGAGGGGTTACCGCTAGTTTTGCCGATACTTGGAACGGTGCTGAAAGACCTTATCTAAAGCCTGTGATTGATGCACCAAAACCCCTATGGAACCTGGGGAAATATCCCCTAGATAATGAGCCAGCCTTTCGCAGTTTTATTGGTTTAACCAAGGGATTTAATGAAGCAGATCAAACAGAAGTATTTCGCTGGAATAAGACCCGTAGCATTGCTGATTTAAACCAGGATTTACAGAAGTATTTGAGCAAAACCCACCATCCCTTGGCAGCATTCAAGACGATTGAGTCTATGAAGGTTCAACAGCGATCGCCCTCTGGCAGAATCTTGGAGCTGAAGATTCAAACCGATATTGGTCAACTACAGCTCCACAAAAATGAAATTCGCAGTGCCCTAGAACCACCCCGCAGCACCTTTTTCTATTTAGAACCAATCTATAATAATCTAACCAAACAGCTTAACGGCTATCGCTTTATTGGCGGCGGATTTGGTCATGGGGTAGGCTTAAGCCAGTACGGTTCCTATAACCTAGCTAAATTAGGTTGGTCAGCCGAAAAAATCTTGGCTTTCTACTATCCTCAAACTACCCTTAAACCTCTAGACGACACCATTGTCTTTTGGCAAGAAGACCAAGAAGACTCCACATCTATTAGTAAATATTTACAATCTGAGCAATAGAATCGGATTTGGTAGCATTGAGACTAGTCGGCTACATAAATGCCAAAAGTAAGACCAGATGAGAAATCCTTTAGCACTGCCAATTCAAATCCCTTTTAAAAGGCTAAAAGACTTTTGTGAGAGTCATAATATCGAGAAACTATCATTGTTTGGCTCAGTATTAACAGCTGATTTTACGTCACAAAGCGATGTAGATCTATTAGTAGAGTTTGCTAAGGGAAAAACTCCAGGCTTAGCCATCATAGATTTACAAGATGAATTATCACAAATACTTGAACGAAAAGTCGATTTAAGAACGCCAGCCGAATTAAGTCGTTTTTTCCGAGAACGAGTGTTAGTCGAAGCAGTAGTAATCTATGCCCAAGATTGATGATTTAACTCGGCTAAAACACATCAAAGAAGCCATAGTTGAGATTATGAGCTTTATCGAGGGTCGTAGTCAGACTGATTTAGAAACAGAACGAATGCTATCTTTAGCGTTGGTAAGGTTAATTGAGATTATTGGTGAGGCAGCTAATCATATTTCTGAATCAAAGCAAAATCAATATCCAGAAATACCTTGGCGGAAAATGGTCGGAATGAGGAATCGTTTATCTCATGCGTATTTCGAGGTAGATATGGAGATAGTGTGGCAAGTGGTAAGCAAGGATTTACCAGATATATTGCCAATGATAGAAACTGCAATATCAGAATTAGAATAGGAAACTTACTGCGCTTTTCAGCCTCAATGTACTGAAGGAGAATGTCAATATGTCCGTTTCGCTGTGGCTACACGAGAAAGTATACTAGTAAACAAAACCAACAGCACTAAAACAAAAGCCGCACCCCAAGCCAGTTCTTGCTGATTTTTAAAAGGCACGATCGCAAAATTATATACCAACACTGCCAGGGAAGCTGTAGGTTCTGCTAATAGAGCATCCCAGTTGGGCCAAAATTGGGTAAATAGGGCGGTGAACAACAAGGGTGCAGTTTCTCCCGCTGCACGGGCGATCGCCAGGGTAATCCCTGTAATAATTGCGGGTAATGCCGCAGGTAACACCACCTGCAAGACAGTTTGATACTGATTAGCACCAATCCCCACCGAAGCCTGACGTACATCTTGAGGCACTAGTTTAAGAGATTCATCAGTAGTGCGCACAATAATCGGTAACATCAGAATTGACAAGGCAAACCCCCCCGCCCAAGCTGAATAGCTTTTAAAAGTAAGCACGATCGCACTATAGGCAAATACCCCAACGATGATGGAAGGAACTCCACTCAAAACATTAGTGGCAAATCTAATCCACTCCGCCACTTTACCTTCGTTGAATTCGGAAAGATAGATCGCTGCCATAATCCCCAAGGGAATACTAATCAAAGCGCCAATTCCCACCATCAACACTGTGCCGAGAATGGCATTGCCAAACCCACCACCATCAACTAAAGGCGGCGGTGGTAATTCGGTAAAAACAGCAGCGGATAAGGAACTAACTCCTTTGGTAATCAGATAACTCAGAATAATAAATAGGGGAATGATGGCAATGAGGGTAAATAAGCCCGCAAGACTACTCATCGCCAAACCAAACAGAGTGCGGGGGGAAAAGAGATTACGCTTGAGGCTGATCTCGCCGTAATCTGATGGTTCTGGATTAGTTATATTCATTGAATTTTTGACAAATTATTTTTTTTAGATTGAGTTGACAAATTCTGTTCTAATTGTTTGTGGATGGTTAAATCTTTTGCAGTCTGGTGACCAACAATTGAGCTAAAACATTCACCACTAAAGTAATAAAAAATAAAATTAAGGCAGCATACATTAGGGCTGCTATCTGTAACCCACTGGCTTCAGCAAACTGGTTTGCCAGGAGGGAAGAAACCGTATTGGAGGGAGCAAAGACAGATGTATCTACTTTATTGGAATTACCAATCAACATGGTTACCGCCATCGTTTCCCCTAGCGCCCGACCAAGAGCTAGCATAATGCCGCCAATAATGCCTGAAGATGCCGCTGGTAGGATGATTTGGGTAATTGCTTCCCAACGAGTGGCGCCTAAACCCACAGCAGCCTGTCTTAAACCAAGATCGACATTAGTAATGGCATCACGACCAATCGCCGCAATGGTTGGCAAAATCATCACTGATAAAATCAAGGCCGCAGGTAGCATTCCTGGCCCCTTCAAAGGAGTAAAACCTTTGAGAAAAGGAATCAACACAAAAATACCCCATAAACCATAAACCACACTAGGGACGGCTGCCAATAACTCTACTAAAAAGACAATAATTCTTTGAATGCTAGGAGGGAGATAATCTTCGCTCAAGAAAATTGCTACCCCCAAACCAATAGGCACAGAAAGCACCAAAGCAATTAAAGAGCTAATAACGGTACCGTAGATTGCTGGCCACACTCCATACTGGTTCTTAACAGGATTCCAACTGCTGCTAGAGAGAAACCCAATGCCAAATTCTTTAATCGCTGGCAGGGCAGCGATCGCTACTTGAACTGTAATCCAAACTAAAACTCCAGCGATCGCCAATGCCAAAATTTTAGCTGACCAATAAAAAGCGCTGTCTAAAGTTCTTTCAACTCTTGAACGAGATTCTATGGTTGGGGTTGGAACATTCATAAAAACTTAAATATAGGCGGTAAAAAAATATGGTGAAAACACTGTACTAGAACTATTATTTATCTACCATACCTTGATTAAGACCTGATAAAGACATCA
>JBJOPG010000320.1:0-4407 GCA_046050865.1 Cyanobacteriota bacterium | reverse complement strand
CATTGGTGACAAGTTAAGCTTGAAAGCTAATTGTCAAGAGGGAAAAGGAGATAGATCGAGAGGTGGTTTGGCTCGTTTAGGGCGAAGGCGTTTAACTATACTCAAGTCTCGATTTTCAGGAGCAGTCAAATAGACAACAATGTCAGTGGCAAAACCCTGATTGAATGCTTGGGTAAAATGATAAAGCCCACGAAAAACCATTTCTACAGAAATAGAATCAAATGGTAAAGTTAACTCGTCGGCAACTTCATCAGATAAATCAATTAGAACGGCATACAAAAGCCATGTAGCCCACAACTGAAGTTTGATACCATTAACTGAACCAGTCCAAAGATAGCTTAGACCTAACAACCGTTTGAGCAAAAGAAAGCTTTCTTCGATACGCCAACGACGGGAATAAACGTCGGCGATGACGTAAGGAGGTAGAATATCTGCCTCAAGTACTGAAGTTAGATATCGATACCAACCATTGCCATGACGAATTTCAACTAAGCGCAGATCGAGAATCGGATTACCTTGATAACCAGTCCCCAGACGAATTAAAGTATCTCGGTGAGTTCTCGATTGGCTTAAGATTGAAACTGATTCATACTGGGCGTTGGTTTTGAGTCGGGTAATAAAATCAGATTGAGCTAAAATCAGTTGCTCAAACAGGCTATAGTTCCAAAATCCTCGATCTAGCAAGAGTAATGTTTTTGATGCAATTAGTTCCAGCAATTGAGGCACAAAATTACTTTCGTGAGCATAAGGACGTTCGTGAAACCAAGTTTGAACTGGGTAACGAGTCTTCAGATCTACAACCGCGCAAATTCGTCCTCCTAGTTTGCCTAAAGTTTCACTTTCAAGGCTTTTCAGTTTCCGAAACAGTGCCTCTAATGTTGAAGCATCGACAATCCACATTCGCTCGAAATGTTGATTGGCATAAGCCACACTTAAAGGAAGAGGTCGCTTTTTTCTTTGATACCATCTTTGGTTGAGAGTGACTAGCAACTCGGTTAAGACTCGCTCAAACATTGAAGCGGGAAAAGTTAATAGTCTTTGAGATAATGCTTGTTGCGATACAGAAGTAGCTTTTGCCCATAGCAAATTTTCCCTTGCTAGCATTCGATTGAGTTCTCTGGCTGACGGCACTTGTCGCCATACTAACGTTAATACTGCTGCCAACATTAGAGGCAAGCCTAAAATTCTCTCTCTCATTCCCAATGAACGATAGTGAGCTAGCTGATTATAAACACAAGGTTTGACTAGATTTTCTAGCTGTTGGGAGATTACTTTATTGTCGATATTAGGCTGGCTTCTGTTTCTAGCGTGGTCTCGAATACTTGTTTGTGAATGTGCCATTTGATTGCTCGCGAGCGCACTTTTTAATCTGTATGCTTCATTAGTCTAAAATGACCGCAACACCTGTGTTTCTATCGACTTGACAAATTGTACATTTTCTTAACTTGTCACCAATGCCCATTGCCCATTACTTCGATAAATTAATCTGTCTACTCAATTGAAAACTGCTGTAAGATACTGCTTTTGGTGTGCTAGAGATCACAGCTTTTTAATTTTGCAAGAATTATCATTTGAATATAAATATGGATATAAATAACGCCAGCCCCCAATTTATAAAATCGCTGGCAAATAAAACCCTTTAAATACTTTAGGCATAATTTGATCAGGGATGTTGTTCGCAGCATCCCTTTTGTTTATTTACGTCTAATGTAAATTGAAAATCATAGTGATTTATTCTTAGCTATAAGCTCTAGGCTCTAAGCTTTTGTCAATCAAGGCTTATGGCTAACCGCTTCGAGGTTTTAATCCATATTTCTTTTCGATAGACATCCTTCGCGGTGAATTTGTAAATATTGATTGTTATATTGTGAGCTTCTTACGACAGTTGATTCAAGTCGGTACAACCACCCAACGTACTGTCGCGCTTTTTGCCAGACTAATAACTTGGTAAAATCTTGAATATTTCTCTTAAAAAGGCTTATAGCTTACAGCTTACAGCTACGAACTAGTTCATTTGAACGAAGCTTCTTGGTGAGCATTCCCTTGCGCCTATCGGCGTCCTAAAGGATACCGCTACGCATAACGCGGGGTCTCACCGCTAATTCACATCAGACGTTATTTAGTCTTTTTTATTCATGGCAACAACACCTTGAAAGAGCAAGAATAAACCACTAAGCACAATTAGCAATGCCGCTACTCCAAAGGCAATATCTGCCCAGTTGGTATTTTCCATTTGCTTTTTCAAAATTTGTATAGAATACTTAAGATATTACCTATCTTTGATCCACCGAAGCGAATAAGAATGTTTCGAGTTATAACTCCTGGTTTTGAAGCGCATTATGAGCGTTGGACGGATGCGCTAAATCAAGCAAATTCTTTAATTCCTAAGTGCAAGGGTCTCTTCAAGGATATTCGGATTTATTATGGCGAAAATTTAATTTGGCTTTATAGTCGTTCCCACAAGTACCCTCAATATATTGGCGCCGGCATTTACGATAAGTTAGCCAAACTGTTCATTACCGAGGCAATGGAAGAGGAATCTAGCCAAAATTCTGACATGGACAAACAAGATTGACCTAGCTTTTAGCTTTTAGCTTTTAGCTTTTAGCAATATTAAACAAAATTAATTACACATTTGCGAAGCTTATCCTTTAGGACTTGACTTGCTCTTTTCCCTTAACCCTTTCCCTTTAACCTTTTCCCAATCTTCAAAAATCAATGAGAGCGTAACACCTGTTATGTAAAAACTATCCCCAAAGACGACGATTGAGGTTCAAATCTTCAACAATGCCGATCATTAACTGCAAGTCTTGAAAATACTCTTTTAAAGGAGTAAAAGACATCATAGTGTTAAACAATCTAGGTTCAAAGAGATTGTGACCGTAGGGGATGGCAATATATAAAAGGCCATCAACAAAAGAAAGATATACCTTGCGCCCAGCTTTTTGGTTGAACTCCCCTAACCGATTCATCAAGTTAGTAGAGAGAATATAGCGGGATTCTAGTTGGCTATCGCCGTAGACTCGAAACATTCGTTCAAATTCAGGGTCTTCTAGCTTAATTAACTCTCCCCGCCAGCTATGGAGCGGGGCAATCTTGCTCTGGAAATCATTGGGCATCACAAAAGTACGACTGACAAAATTCTTGGCAAACTTGGCTTCAAAAAATAGACCCTGAAACAAAACAGATTTACGACGATAGGTTTCTTGACCGAACTCGTCTAGATGTCCTCCTGACCGCTTTTCCGCCAGAATCTCGGCAAAGAAAATGTTAGTGTTGCCAATCGTGCCGTAAACACAATCTTCTTGTTCTAGATAGTCTGGTTCTGCTAGTTCATCCCTGAGAATTTGACTACGGGTAAGGGCAAGGATAGTTTGACGTTTATTTTCCAGAAACAGATGAGCGGCATAATGGAGACAATCGCGATCGCCAATAAAATCGACAATTTTCTCAATAATTTTTCCTTTAAAACCAATCTTGTAGTTATGAATAGCGCCACGGCAAAAAATAACCCAGGCGGGAAGCGTCACCAAGAGGCAAAGAAGATAGAACAAAACAGAAAAGTTACTGTTCATCCAGATCGATAATGCTCCACAGAAGCACCAGGTAATAATTAGACCAATCATGCCTGAGACAAAAATAGTTCTGAGGGTATATTTTCGCTTCTGTTCTAATGCCTGAAGTTCTTCTAACAGATTGTCCTCACAGTACTTTTTAAATTGAGCCAGAGTTTTCGGCTTAATGGTTGGAGCGGGGATAACTTCTGGGGTTAATTCGGGCTGACTATCTGCTATTGGGGTTGGAAAATCGGGAGACAAGACTGCTAAAAAATGTTGTCCCCAAAGGGCATCACTGGCAATACTGCTATTCGCCACTGACTGACAAAGAGCGATCGCTTTAGCTAACTCTTGATGCTGCTGATAGGCTTTAATTAAACCCCGTTGAATCTCAAAATATAGTCGATTACGAGGATCTACTATTCCTAATAGTTGCTCAAAAGTGGCGATCGCCGTAGGCAACTTGCCTTGATGTAAATGGCGATCGCCTTGCCGATATAAACGATCTATTTCTTGGCTTGATGGTGGTTTATCCAAAATCAGTAGGGAATTAGGGAATTAGGGAATTAGGGAGTTAAAGCGAGTTTTTAAGCCGTGGCATGAACTTGATCTAAAGCATCTAAGCAGTGAAAATTATCGATTTCGATTACATTCTTAAAAAGCTAAAAGCTAAAAGCTAAAAGCTAAAAGTGAGACAGTTACGTTGGGGAGGTTCCCTCCGTTGAGTAAACTGTCGAACCCGAAGGGCTAAAAGCTAATTTAATAACTCACCAACATTGACATTCTTCCTTTCTTCAGCAGGAGTGACAAATAATTCTTTCTGTTGATAACGCAGATAACCAGCCACTAA
>JBJOPG010000319.1:0-4413 GCA_046050865.1 Cyanobacteriota bacterium | reverse complement strand
TCATACACTGCGTCTTTTTCTCCGCCTTCAGTTTGGAATTGATATTCAAACTTTCCAATCTACTACTTCTTTCTAAGATTTAATTCACATCAGACGTATAAAATACACTATTAATAGTTGAAAATAACACTCAATTACTATTTAACAGACTGCACTATCCTAACTTCCACTGTCCCCACTGTGTATTGCTTTTTCAAAAGCGAGATCGCTCTCCTCAACTCACAATAATTCAACTTCAAACGACTCTCAACCAACTCATTAGTTAAGTCACGAGCCTAACAATCAGCTAATCTAGTGAATTGCTTACCGTCACGAAAGATAAATTCGATGATAAAACTTAAGAATTTTTCACCTTCACTTCAGCAGCGTTAAAAGATATTAATAATTAGATGTCAGTTTTGGTGATCATGTTGCATAATAATATACGGCACTATAGATAGAGCTATAAATCGATGACTAAATCATCAAGCACTAGATATAGTATTATCCGTTAAGATCTTCAACTCGACTTCTACAGTCACCTAACAATGAAATTATCTTCTGTCGAACAAGCAGAGCAAGCAAGACATCTCCTGCTGACTGAACTACAAGAACATCAAACTCCTATCAGCTTGCAAAAATTAGAACTTAAAAGTGTCGATAATCGACTATCCCATCGCAGTTTGAAAGAGGCTGCTTGGCAGTTGGTAGAAGAGGGCAAAGCTCAGTTTAATTCTACCTGGGACTTGGAAATTTTGTAATTTTCTGGTGTAATGCAGCTAAATAACCACTTAAGACGTACTATCTAAGCAGGTATGTCTTTTTTAGTGCCAATTTTACTGTTAAATTCCCAATTTTGTTAGGCGATCGCTTATTAATATGTCCCAAAGACAGCAAAGACAACACAACCCCTTTGGCAATCAGGGGGACAAACCAGGTGATAATCGTCATTCTTTTCAAGTTGATCGCGATCGCATTCTCTATTCTTCTGCTTTTCGGCGGCTGGCACAAATTACCCAAGTCTTGACTGCGCAGGAAGGTCATGTATTTCATAATCGTCTGACTCATTCCCTCAAAGTGGCGCAAGTTGCCCGCAGGTTGGCGGAGAGATTGGTGGCAGAACAGCCGAAGGTTGCGGAAGCGATTGGTGGAGTTGATCCAGATGTAGTAGAGGCTGCCGCTTTAGCTCATGATTTGGGTCATCCCCCTTTTGGTCATACCGCCGAAGAAGAGTTGGATGCTTGCGCGAGGAAAGCAGGTCTAGTGGATGGTTTTGAAGGCAATGCTCAATCTTTTCGGATTTTAACGAGATTAGCAATTCATCGTCTGGATTACTATGGTCTGAACCTAACGCGAGCGACTTTAAATGCTGTCTTAAAATATCCCTGGTTACGAGGGTCTGAGCGGACTGATCCAAAGCATCGCAAGTTTTGTATTTATAACTTGGACAAGGAAGCTTTTAGCTTTGTCCGGGAAGCTGGCAATGAGCGGCAATCAATTGAAGCTAGTATCATGGATTTTGCTGATGATATTACCTATAGTGTTCACGACCTCGAAGATTTTTACTTAGCTGGTTTAATTCCTTTAGAACTGTTGGCGACAGATTGGGACGAACTAGACCGCTTTATTGCTGAATGGTTGCGGGTATCTCCTCATAATCGAGTGGCAAAAGTAGTTAAAGCTAACCCTCGTCGCTTCCAAAACTTTCTCAATGCGACCTATAACCTCAAAGGACAGTATCCTCCAGGCTCTTTTGAACAAAAAGCACAGATCAAACGCATTAGCTCCCAACTGATTCAAAACTACGTGCAATCAGTACAGTTAATTACAGAATATGGCGATCGCGGTTATCTCAAATATAATCTTCAGCGAGAAGAAGAACTGAAGTTTTTGCAACGGATTGTCTGGTCTTATGTCATTTCTAATCCCCGTTTAGCCACCCAGCGCTACGGACAAAAGAGAATTATTAAAACCCTGTTTGAGATCTATCTTCAGGCAATTAGCGATCGTGACTTAAGCTTTATCCCTGCCCGTTTTGTGCGAGAATTTCTCGAAATTGAAGCAAATGTCGGTAACGCGGAGGAGTTAAGTCAGGAGCAAACTCGCATGGCAGTAGATATTGTGGCAGGATTGAGCGAAGCCGAGGCAGTTATTCAATATCGTCGTCTGATTGGCATCAGTCAAGGCTCCTTTATCGACAGTTGGAATTGAGAGTTTAAATTAAATATTTCTTGTTTCAAGGTTTTTCAGATTCCCTTAAACCCAGGTTATATTGATGATTTAGTTTGCATTGAATAAACCCAGTCAGAATGTCTAGTCAGCTTGAGTCTAACATTGTCTCTAACATCGTCAAAATATTGCAACAAAGGGCTGTGTCTCAGGGAGAGAAGACGGCTTACATTTTCCTCAAGGATGGGGAAAACAAAGAAATTAGGTTAACTTATCAGGAATTGGATCTGAAGGCAAAGGCGATCGCTTTTCAGTTGCAGCAAATTGTCACTCCAGGTTCGAGAGCTTTGCTGGTATACCCTTATAATAAAGGCTTAGAGTTTATCACGGCTTTTTTTGGTTGTCTCTATGGCGGAATTGTGGCAGTCCCCTGTCATCCGCCCAAAAATCGCTTAACTACCCTAGAGGTGCAAGGTCGCTTAGAATCTGCTGATGCGACAGTGATCTTAACTAACTCTGGTTCATTTAATAAATTAAACTTATTACTATCTGAGTGGGGAAAATCTACCCTCTATTGTTTGGATACGGACAAAATTGAGTTGCCAGGGGATGACTGGACGGCTCCAGAGATCACGACGGATACTTTGGCTTTCTTGCAATATACTTCTGGTTCTACAGGAGAACCTAAAGGGGTGATGGTTACCCATGGCTGTTTGCTCCAGAATCAGGAAATGCTGAAACAGGCGTTTGGACACACTGCTGATTTGGTAGGTGCTAGTTGGCTGCCCCTATTTCATGATATGGGTTTAATTGGTAACGTCATCCAACCAATTTATGTGGGAGGTACCTGTGTGATGATGTCTCCCGTGAACTTTGTCCAAAAACCAATCCGCTGGCTCCAAGCGATTAGTAAATATCGGGCAACTACCAGCGGTGCGCCTAACTTTGCCTATGACTTACTTTGCGATCGCTTGACTACAGAACAATTGGCACCATTGGATTTAAGTTGCTGGGAGGTGGCATTTTGTGGAGCAGAACCAGTACAGCCTCTCACCTTAGAGGAATTCAGCTTCAAGTTTGCCCGTTGTGGTTTTAAATCAGAGGCTTTCTATCCTTGTTATGGTATGGCGGAGGCGACGCTAATGATCGCCGGGGGCGATCGCACTCAACCCACTAAGATTCTTTATTTGGATGAAATTGCCCTAGAGCAAAATAAAGTTGTGCTGACTAACAAATCTCAACTGGGGACAAAAAGTTTTGTTAGCGCCGGTTATCCCTGGCTAGATGGCAAGATTGCAATCGTCGATCCCTTAACTTTAAAAGCCTGTGAACCAGATCACATTGGCGAAATTTGGTATTCCAGCTCTAGTGTCGGCAAGGGATATTGGCAACTCAAAGAGCAGACACAGCGAACTTTCCAGGCTAATTTCCAGGGCAGGCAGCATCTCCGGACTGGAGACTTGGGTTTTATGCAGGATGAGGAGCTTTATATTACTGGTCGTTTGAATGATGTCCTGGTGTTTTGGGGACTCAATCACTATCCCCAGCATCTTGAACAGACAGTAGAGCAGTGTCATCTGGGATTAAAACCTAACTCTGGGGCGGCTTTTTCCGTTGAAGTAGAAGGAAAACCGCGATTGGTAATTGCCCAGGAAATTGAACGCACCCATCGAAAATCTTTAGTGATGGAGGAATTGGTAGAGGCGATCCGTTGGCAGGTTTTTCAACAGCACTTTATTGATATTTACGGTATTGTCTTATTATTGCCAGGAAAAATACCCAAAACTTCGAGTGGCAAGGTACAGCGTGGTAAGTGCAAAGCGATGTTTCTCGAGCAGACTTTAGAAGTTTGGCAAGAATGGTATCACCAAGATGTAGCAAGTAGTGATGTGACGGGGTTATTCCAGAGATATACTAATCCTCTGACCTATATCAAAATGCTATCGGCGATCGCCAAGGGGAAAATACGTCGAGGACTATATTTGCTAACTAATTCTAGGTCACTGGAATCGTTAGACAATAAGTAACAAAGTAACAGGTGTTTATGTTCCAGGGATTAGAAGATGTAGAATCTAGTTTGCTGTTAGCATCTATATTTATGAGCAAGTACAGTTTTAATTAGATTTTACTTTATACTCATTTATCAATTAAAAAGGAGGTTTAATATGGGTAGTGCCCTGAAGGAAAGGAAGAACTAGGGAAGTCCAAGTTTTAGCCGCCTGGTTGCATTGTAGTGATGAATAAAATTCCAGATTGCAGCTATGT
>JBJOPG010000318.1:0-6942 GCA_046050865.1 Cyanobacteriota bacterium | reverse complement strand
GGAATCTGAATCGAGTTATCCATCATTGTCACCACAGTTAATTCAATCTCTTGATCATCTCAAAGTAGTCATATTTTTGACAACTACACTATCTGTAGTTCCTACCACGGAAGTTCCAGAAGAGCCTTTAATTTTCCTTAATCCAAATTCTTAGTTTTTCTTCAGCATCGGCAGATAAAATACCTTGAGGAGTATAGCCTTCATCTACAGGAATCCAGGCTATGTTGTCTGGATCTTTTAACTGACTCCATTTAGCAAATTTTTCAACTGAATTTCCTTTCTTATATTTTGCTGCCGACCCTCTATTAAGTTTAAATGGTTGTGTCGCAAAAACTGAGATAAAGTAGCGAAAATTCTAGAAGAAGAAGAGATTTAGGCAGCTATTCCGAAGATTTGATTGATGAAAGAGATCTGTCCTATGAGATCCCTTTTTTCCACATTGTTAATCTGTCCTTTACGGATTATATTCATCGCTTCGTAGCCTTTGATCGTTCTTCGGGCTGAATTAAATGAGCCAAAGCTCATGCCAGGATTGATAAGATGTTTCACGCCACGATGATCCTGCTCGACTATATTATTCAAGTACTTGACTTGTCTAAGTTTGGTTTCTTCAGGTAAAATGCCAGACTTCTTGAGTTGCTCAACCGCAGGTAGATAGGAAGGATTTTTATCGACATTAATTACCAATGGTTCTTGAACATGAGCCGCTTTAAGTGCTTTGATGAAGAAGCGTTTAGCAGCGTTAGTATCTCGTTTTGCTGTCAAGAGAAAGTCGATTGTATTACCTTCACTGTCAACTGCACGATACAAATACTTCCACTGTTTCTTGACCTTCACGCAAGTCTCGTCAACACGCCAAGAATCATTGCTGGACTTAAGATGAGGGCGACAACGTTGATCTAATTCTGGACCATAACGAAGTACAAGAGCGATTAATCGTACTATGATCAACATTGAGTCCTCGCTCACCCATCATCTTTTCTAAATTTCTGTAACTGAGGGGGTAACGGCAATACCAACGCACGTTGAGTAAAATAATTTCACTTTGAAAATGTCGCCATTTAAAGGGTTGGGATGAAACCATGAACCAGAGTAACCAAGAGTCAGCAGATTCTTAAACTAACATTTTCTGCTGCTATATCCCAGTTTTGGCGACACAACCAGATTTCCGCTATGTCAAACCTCAAATTCTTCGTTTAATAAAGCACTTGTTTTTTCGCACCAAGCAATTCGATAATTTTGATAACAAATACCAGAATACAAAGCTGCATAAACACATTTCTGTTCGTAAGGTAATTGGGAAATACCATTAGGAAATTCTTGTTGTTCTATTTCTTTATAAACTGATAGCTGTTTGACGTGAATTTGATGATGACGCTCAATTTCCTGCAAGATAATCGATTTAGGCACCAACTTAGCGACAATTATTTTAACTAGCAACTCTTCGCGAATTACCATTGGTTTGGCAGGTTCTACTAACCAAGTTTTCAGTTTTTTAACTCCTTTCTCTGTTATTTGATAGATCTTCTTGTCGGGACGACCTTTTTGGGGAATAATGTTTGATGCGATTGCCTCTTCTTTTTCTAATTTACCCAATTCTCGATATATCTGCTGTTGGCTTGCTTGCCAATAATAGCTACTGGTTTGAGAAAATTTCTTCCATAAATCGTAACCACTATAAGATTCATCTTTTAATATTGCCAAAATTGTGAACATTAGGGACATTTCGGTAGTGTTATGGAACTGTTGATAGACTACTTAGATATTTAGACTAAATTCATATCTAACGTCTGATGTGAATTTGGTAAAGAGAGAGGAAAAGATAGAAGATGAAAGTTACTAAGCTAATCATCAAAAATCTTTCCTCATGAATAGCATAAACGAGTGCATCCCAATAATGCAGTGAGTAAAAATGCTTAGTGAAAAAGCTGGCTGATAGACACAAGTGAGTAGAAGGCGGAATTAACGTGGAAAGTGAGCGAGAAGCATGAGACACTGAAATTGCTAAAAACCAGTGAAATATTATGACTTCACACCCACATCTTTATCATCAACTATTGAAATACGTAGGTCAATACAGTCACTATTCAGACAGAAGACACTTAATGACTTTAAGCTGGATGGTGGTTGGAGTTTTATTAAGTCAGAGTCTTCATTTAACCGAATGGGAGCCTTTTGTGATCAGTCGGGCAACTAAAGCGCAGAGTTATCAGAAAAGATGGAGTCGCTTTTTGCAAAATAGTCG
The DNA here is from genome assembly GCA_046050865.1 of Cyanobacteriota bacterium. GTDB lineage: Bacteria > Cyanobacteriota > Cyanobacteriia > Cyanobacteriales > Xenococcaceae > Waterburya. The sequence goes on along the minus strand of JBJOPG010000318.1, from coordinate 4,697 downwards.
AATTGAAGAAGAAAAACTGTATTTACCATTGGTGATGGCAGCAATTAGTCATTGGTCAAATCAAAGAATTTATCTGGCATTGGATACCACAATGTTATGGAATCAATACTGCATGATTCATCTCTCCATCATCTGTGGTGGCAGAGCTATTCCCTTCTTATGGCAAGTCGAAAAACACAACAGTGCTACTATTTCTTTTGCTACTTATCAATCATTATTAAGAAAAGCATCTTGGCTGTTGCGCCATCTCACGGGGTGACAATGAGTTTAAAAGGATGAGAGGATAAGCTTTTTAGCTCTCATACCCCGTTGATAAAAAGGGAGCTTGTTGGGAGTCAGAATCATTAACTGTTCCACCCAATCGTGACACATTTGGAAAGTTTCAACCCATAAACTACCATATAAACCCACCCAAAAATTGCTGTGTCTTTTCTCTTTTCTCAAATTTTCTTTCAATCGACAGATATACTCTTTGATACCTTTAAATGCGAATGCTTGACCTTTTTTAATAGCACAAGTGTAGGCAATTGCTATTAGTAAAATCAAAGACAATAAACGCTCATCTTTAGCTTGACATTGCTCTAAATTATAACCACCCGACTTACAATCCTTGAACATCGCTTCGATTCCCATTCGTTTGGAGTAAGCTTTGATTGTTTGCTTTAGGTTAGACAAATTGTTGATTAAATACCATCCCAATACTGTTCGGTTAATAATTACATAGTGGAAGAAGCAACTGCAAAAGTAAGTGGTTGAAGTTGAGTAAAACCAGTTCGATGAACTGGCTTTCTGGCTTTAAATTTAGAGCGAGGTTTCTTGACGACTCTGGGATTAGTTCGACCTTGACGGGTTGGGATAATTTGTTCGGCAATTTCTAAGATTAACCAAGAAAAAAAGTAAGGTAGAGAAGAAGGTAAAGCTTGTTGAAACTGAGAAATAGCTCGGCGCAGAATGCATAAAGTACCCGTAAAACTGAATTGCAAAGGAGATTGCTCGGTAGTACTTGAAGCGCGAAAAATCAAAGAACGTATTGCCCAGTGAGCAAGCAACCACCCGTAAATTTCTTGAACGACTAATTTTGGCTTTTTGAAGCGAATCGGTGTTTTTCGAGAATTTAGATGAGTTTTAAATTCTGAGAGCGTGTTTTCTACTTCCCAACGCCAATGATATTCATCAGCCAAGAGTAGAGAGGGAAATAATTCATAATCCATTAAGTCAGTAATTACAGCGGTTGTTAAATGAATAAGCCACAATGAGCCCTAAAGGACTAGCTTCGCGTCGCGAACCAACCAAGAGCATCATCACAGGAGAAAGAATTGTTGATGATCTCAGTAAGAGCTTGGTAAGCGTGATTCAATCGTTCGAGCTTTAGCTGAACGTAATAGCTGTTTAAGTTTTGACCAGCATAATTCAATCGGTGAGAGGTCGGGAGAATAGGGCGGCAAAAATACGAGTTTTGCTCCTGCTGACTCAATGGCTTCACGCACTACCTGGGCATGATGAACGGGTAAATTATCCATGACTACAATGGCTCCTACCCACAACTGAGGAATCAGAATCTCCTGAATATAGAACAAAAATACGTCTGTATTGACGCTGCCAATAACGCTCATCGTCGCAATTAATCCATCAATACTCATGCCACCGATTAATGAAATATTTTTACCAGAATTACCTGGAGACTCAGTATCATACAGTCGCTCTCCTTTGGGGGCGCGACCACGCAAACGGGTGAATCCTAAATGCATCCCAGTCTCATCAATAAATATCAAATTCCGTGGGTCGATAGTGAAACTCCAAAACCGATAACTAAACCGCAAGTCCTTGACCCGTTGAGTTTCTTGCTCACAAGCAACTAACGTTTTTTTTTGACACTCAGCTTTAAACTTTGCACCGCTCTTTGCATGGTAGAAGTACTAACTTGTACCGTTGTTTGTTCGGCAAATCGTTCACATAACTCTTCGAGCAATACATCTGGTTGATTGTCTACTAATGTTTTGATCAGTGGCAGATGTTTTGGTTCAAGTTTGGCAACAGCCCACACCATGAGGTTTTGGCTCAATTGAGTCTGTTTCTCGATATCGTCTTACCAAGTCTCTGATAAAGGAAAGACTGACCTTGAACCGTTTGGCTAATTGTCGCTGAGACCCTTCTTTTGTTTGATATGCCAAAAAAACCCGTTGTCGCAAATCAAGAGAGAGTGGGGCAGGCATGTGACGGGCATTTCCTTTATTAATTTCACTTTTGAGCTTAACAGATTGTGGTTTACTCAACTAGCAATCGCTGTAAGCGGTAAATTACTTCTTCGCCCTGTTCGAGAATTACAGCGGTTTGCAAGTTTACGAGGGACAATAGCAGCAGTGAGCAAACCAGTTGCGCAGATGCTTTGGATTCATTAAATCTATTGCTATTTTAATAAGCGTATCAACCTTCTGGAAAGCTCTTGGAGAGAACTGCCTCAGGAAAGTCTTGAGCTGTGACCACCAGTGTTCAATTGGATTAAACTCTGGGGAGTAGGGGGAAAGGTATAAAACCTTCGCTCCCACTGCTTCAATTAAAGGTGCAATAGCTTTTACTTTATGCGCAGGAAGATTATCCATAACTACCACTGCGCCTTTCCAGAGCTGAGGCACTAGACACTTCGAGACATAAACTTGAAACGCAGCAGAGTCCATCGAGTCGTTGAGTGTCATTACAGCCAATACTTTAGACACGCTTATCGCGCCAATTACACTTACTTTGCTACCTCGATAAAAGGGTCTATAGTCATAGGCTCTTTCTCCAAGTGCAGCGCGGGCATGAGTTCTCTTCAGTCCGAGTAGGACACCCATTTCATCTAAAAACACTAAGTTCTTGAGGTTACCCCTGTTAAGGTGAGCGTTTGTACTAAAAAAAGTCAGTCAGAGCGATCTCGATCAATGGCATTCTAAAAGAAACAAGATAACTCTTTGGTTTTGTTCTATGATTGATACTATTTTCTGCCAGTTTGTCAACGCGAGTCCAATAACCGTAATGGTTAAAGGAATCATGGAACGGATTTTTGAACCGACCGCATTAAATGAACTGTTTGAGAGATATGCAGTCAAGCAATACACCAGAGAGCTACTGTTTTCTAATGTGGTTAGTTTAATGAGTTTGGTCCTAAAGGACGACGCGAAGCTAGTGCTTTAGCATACCGCTTCGCATATAGTCAGTGGAATTCATCCAAGTGTCAGCGCAGCATACAAATCATTAGAAAAAGACTTAGGAGTGTCACGTCCTGCGCTATATGGCAAGTTAAATGGAATGGAATTGGGTGTTTCTCAGGCATTAGTCAGATACAGTGCTTCAAATCTCAAATCAGTAATTGCTGAATTAAAAGTAAATCAAACACAGTTGCTAGCAGGGTACGAAGTAAAAATCGCCGACGGCAATCATTTGAGTGGAACAGAGCATCGATTAAAAGTTTTAAGAGACAATTTAGCTAAAGCCCTACCAGGGAAGTCAATTGCGGTACTAGACCCGCAGAAAATGTTGGTCACAGACATTTTTCTCAATCAAGATGGTCATGCTCAAGAAAGAACGATGCTACCTTCTATTCTCGAAACAATTCAAGCTCAGCAAGTTTGGATTGCCGACCGTAATTTCTGTACTCGCCAATTTTTGTCGGGAATTGCTCAAAAAGGTAGTTATTTCATCATTCGCCAACATAAAAGCTTACCCGTTGAAGAAATATCTCCTCTGAAAAAGATTGGTGCAAGTGAAACTGGGGAAGTTTTCGAGCAACAAGTTCAAATTACTAACTCTGATAGTCTGACCTTGCAATTACGCCGAGTTGTTATTGAGCTAAATCAACCTACAAGACACGGAGACCAAGAAGTCGCTCTACTGACTCATTTGCCCTGCTCTGTTGCCGATGCTGAGACCATAACTCAGCTTTATTTAAGAAGGTGGAACATTGAAGGAATGTTTCAAGTAATTACTGATACTTTCAACTGTGAGTTAAACACTTTGGGCTATCCCCAAGCTGCTTTATTTGTCTTTTGTGTGGCAATAGTGGCTTTTAACATTCTCTCTACTGTTAAGGCTGCACTCAAATCAGTTCATGGTGTAGGAAAAGTAGAAGCTGGTTTGTCCGATTATTATCTAGTCGAAGAAGTCCAAGCTACATATCGAGGTATGGCGATCGCCATACCTGCTCCTCTGTGGTTGCCAATAACTCAAATAAGTCTAACCGAATTTGCTCAAATGCTAAAACAATGGGCAACTGCCGTAAATCTCAAACGATTTTGTTCTTCCCCAAGGCAAAAGAAAAAGCCGAAACCGAAACCTACTTATGACCCGAAACATCCTCATCGCTCTACCGCTCGTCTTCTACAACAGCATAAACAGTACAAACGCTCACCTTAACAGGGGTAGTTCTTGAGGTCTATCTCTTTCACTTGTGACCAATACTCTCTTCTTGAGATTTGAACTCGTTCACTTTTGGCTTGGCTAGCGCGAAGCGTTTTTTTTGAGGGGTAACCCTAGTCGTTGAAATGTCCGACACATAGTACTTTGACTTACCCATATCCCTGTCTCATCAAAGAGTAGTTCACAATATTCTGCTAAAGTCGCATCATTCTGTTTCTCAAAGATCGCCATTAACTGGGCTTGATGTTTCATAACTGGACTTGCCATAGAGCCACCCTGCTTGCGTGGGTGGAGATGTCCCTGTG
>JBJOPG010000317.1:0-4731 GCA_046050865.1 Cyanobacteriota bacterium | reverse complement strand
AAACAATATCGCTTTACTGCGGCAGGTAGATTACTTGAATTTCCCGCAGGAACCGTAGAAGTTAATGAATCTCCTTTTGAGACGATTAAACGAGAAATAGAGGAAGAAACGGGCTATAAAGCTAATAAATGGCAGGATATGGGCAAATTTATCCTTGCCCCTGGATATTCTGATGAATATATTTATGCTTTTTTGGCACAAGATTTGGAAAAGTTAGCTACCCCTCCACAGCAGGATGAGGATGAAGATATTGAGGTGGTGTTAATGAGTGAGTCAGAACTTGAAGCGGCGATTCTCAATGGTGAACCCATTGATGGCAAATCCATCGCCAGTTTTTATATGGCGAGGGCTTATTTAAATAAGCTCTAAGCTTTAAGCTCTAAGCTCTAAGCTTAAAACAGTCTAGTTCCAAACCAACTAATTCTCTTGAAACGTATAGTAGTTTTATAGCTAAAAAAATATTAATCAAAATGATGAAACTCAAAACTCTATTTTATTTACCCACTTGTCTCCCATCATTTATTTCAAGGGTTTTTACTTTAATTATTGTCTTGATAGTTACGTTTTCCTGGAGAATTGCCCCTGCTTGGAGTGCAGATTACAACAAGCAATCTTTGATCAACTCAGATTTTTCCCACCAAGATTTGAAGGATGCTAGTTTCGACCACACTAATTTGCGAGACAGCGATCTGAGTTTTATTGATGCGACGGGGGTACGTTTTTTTGGAGCAAATTTGGCTCAAGCAAACTTAGAAGGCGCGAACCTCAGTTTCGCTAGTTTAGAATCAGTGCGTCTCACCCGTGCCAACTTAAGCAACGCAATCTTAACAGGGGCATATCTAACTAATGCTCTGATGAATGAGGCAATTATCACAGGAGCAGATTTTACCGATGCTTTACTAAGTCCTACCACGGAAAAAAAGCTCTGTGAAGTTGCTAGTGGCACTAACCCCACTACAGGGCGCAATACAAAAGACACATTGTATTGTCCTTAGAGTTGCAGAAAAGAAGTTTAGTCCTCTGAGGCTCGAAATGAAATTGTGAAGATAGATTGTGAAGATGGGGCGTTGGGGAATTAGGGGCTCAGAGACTAGGAAAATGGTGAATTAGCACGATCGCTCAAGGTGTTGTTAATGAAGTTATGTTGATAATTACGAGAGAATTTAAGGTTTTCTTTATATTTGTGTTAGCCTCATGGTGTGGTGAAATATACAATTTTTAAATAGTCGTTAGGCTAAAATCCAACATGATGAGAAACACTAATATAGAATCAAGAATCGTCCATGCGGTTTGGTCTTCTGTATCAGCTATTAACCAACAAGTGTTATTGCAGCTTGACGATCAAGATTTGATTCAGCAAATCATGCGCCAGATTGATAAGTCTTCAACCTTGACCTCAGAAGATCGTCAGAACTTGGTTGGTTATATTAGCTCGAAAATGATGCTGATTAGAGATATTGCAGGGTCTTAAAAGAGGCTTGAAAGGGGCTTGAAAGAGTTTTACGGCAGTTTTCCATTGTATACATCACTACACTACATTGGATAAACTACGTTGTTGATTAATTAGTTCTGGAAGCGATCGCCTGTTGAACCCTAGTTTGGCTTGACCGTGAATGAGGATTACTTGATAAGAAAAGATAGCCTTCCCACTAGGTGCTACCCAGAATACTTCCATAAGCAGCTTTAACTTCAGATATAGTCATTCCAATTAGCTTCCATATTTTAAAATTTCGCGCCCAATCCAATTAATCGTAGGGGCGAATGTCCTAAAGGATTAGCTTCGCGTCGCCATTCGCCCCTACAAAATCGTGTGGTTTTTTTTGGAATGACTATAGTTGTTTTTTTTTGTTTTTTTGTATAGTATATTTACTATGATAATCTTTTTTACATAGAGTTTAATCTATAAAATTATGAACATGATAAATCACTTAGTTGCCGAGCAAAATACTTTGATTTGGTTTTGCTTCACTGTTTATGTAGTGACGACAGTTTTCTTGTTTCCCAACAACGTTGAGCCTAGTTCCGCAAGTGCAGAGGTTTCTGACCAGAAAGTCTTGCAATTTACTTCTCGGTTTATTTTGAGAATCGTCTTAATTCTGCCGATGGTATTTTTGCTGAAAAACACCCTTTAATAAAAGCTCTAAGTTCTGAGCTTTAAGCCTGGTTTAATTCCTCACCTCAACCTATCAATTAGTATTTGACAGACTACTAGTTGCTAGCTTTAATCTTTCGCCATCTGGATGGATAACTAAATGTTAGAAGCCTTTGTCTTCGCCACAGTCATATGTGGCTTTTTGGGCATCATCTTGAAAAAAAATCTGGTGATGAAAACTATTGCTATGGACATAATGAGTACGGGAGTGATTGCTTACTATATCTTGGTGGCGGCTCGTACTGGTCTGTCTACACCGATTATTAACAATGAGAAGTCATTAGCTTATGCTGATCCTGTGCCCCAGGCGGTAATTTTAACCGCGATTGTCATCGGTTTTTCGATTCAGGCTTTGATGTTGGTAGGAATCATAAAGCTGGGAAAGAATAATCCTACTCTTGAGGTGAGAGCGATCGAAGAGCATAGTCGGCGATGATTACTATATCTGCAATTATGCCGATAATCATGGCTACAAGGATAACTAACATTACGATCATCTGGGTCGCTTTGCCCTTTGTGATGGGGTTTGTAATTTATTTCTTTCCCAAGCTAGATCGTAGTTTAGCATTGGCAACGACGGGGATTTCCATTATTTATGCCCTGCAAATATTGGGACAGGGATTGGAACAGAGATGAGGCGATCGCTGGTCTGGAGAATTGCCCTTAAATATCCAGTTATTAGATAGTTTTGGGGTTAGTCTAACCGTTGACCAATTAAGTGGCTTTTTTATTTTAACCAACGCTTTGGTAACGGCAGCGGTAATCGTTTACTGTTGGCAAACTGAAAAAACAGCATTCTTTTATATGCAGCTGATAATTCTGCATGGCAGCGTCAATACCACTTTTATCTGTGCCGATTTTATTAGTCTCTATGTGGCATTGGAAGTGATCAGCATCGCTTCATTTATTTTAATTGCTTATTCTCGGACAGATCGCGCCATTTGGGTTGGTTTACGCTACTTGTTGACCAGTAACATTGCCATGCTGTTTTACCTAGTGGGGGCAGTGCTGGTTTATCAGGCTCATCACACTTTTAATTATGCCGCTTTAAGAGGTGCGCCGACCGAGGCGATCGCCTTAATATTTCTTGGATTATTAGTTAAGGGAGGAATTTTTGTCTCTGGCTGGTGGTTGCCCTTAACCCATTCCGAAGCAGTCAGTCCCGTTTCCGCGATGCTTTCGGGAGTGGTAGTCAAGGCGGGAGTATTTCCCTTGGTACGTTGTGCACTGATGCTGGAGGAAGTCGATCCCGTTGTCAGATTTTTTGGCGTGGCTACAGCACTTTGGGGTGTAGGGTTGGCGGTACTAGAGCAAGATACCAAGCGAATGTTGGCTTTTCACACTGTTTCTCAGTTGGGATTTATCCTAGCTGCTCCAGTAGTTGGCGGTTTTTATGCCCTCACTCATGGTCTAGTCAAGTCTGCTTTATTTTTAATTACAGGAGTTTTACCCAGTCGCAGCTTTAAACAATTACAGCAGCAGCCAATCGATACCATGATTTGGTTAACATTGGCGATCGCTAGTTTTTCGATCTCTGGCTTTCCATTGTTGTCTGGCTTTGGTGCCAAAGTTTTAACTAATGAAAATCTATTGCCTTGGCAAGTAATCTCAATGAATATCGCTGCGCTGGGGACGGCAATATCCTTTGCTAAATTTATTTTTCTACCCCACCAAAGAACAGAATTCGAGCCTCAAGAGTCAAAACCGCACGCTGGGTTTTGGTGGGCGATGGTGATTTTGCTGGGCAGTTTGGTGTTAGCTAACATTTTTTACTACGATGCTTATACCCTCTCCAATACCTTTAAGCCTCTGGTAATTATCGCTTTAGGTTGGTTGGCATATCGCTTAATTTTCTCCCAATTAGTCATTAAACTACCCAAATATTTCGAGCAATTCGATCATTTGGTAGGAGTTATGAGTTTGACCTTGATTTTACTTTTCTGGATCATATGGACAAGAATTCCAGGTTACGAATTAGGATCACAACCATTGCCAATTTAAGTTTACGGCTCACAATTTGGTTGCTGTTGACCAACGATTATGGGGTGCTAAATTTTCTGCTCGGCGTGGCGATCGCTCTATTATTGCCCCAGGGTAAAACATCTCCAGAGAAGATCAAGGATTGGTTAAAAGTATTCTGGCAAATCATACAAGCAGTTCCCCAGGCATATTTTGAAGCAATTCAAATGATGCTATACAAGAAGATGTTGTGAGGTTGAGAGTAAGACCCCAACGTACTCCAGGATTAATTTTTTTAGATATTTTTTTAATTACCTTTACCCCTAAAACAATTGTCACCAAATATGACGAGGAGGGTTGGTACGAGGTGCATCAAATCAAACCAAAGGTCAAATCAAAAGTTAGATCAAAGGGCAGATAAATGCTAACTACGATGAATTCAATTTTAATAGCGATGATTCTGGCTTTATTAATCCCAATTTATCAAGCTGGACGAGATGATGATATTTGGCAAAAAATGTTAGCTTTTGCCAGTATTACCAGTAAAACCTCGATTATGATGCTGTTTATTTCGGTGTTACGGGACGATCGCTGGATTGGGGTAGTAGCGGTGATTATTC
>JBJOPG010000316.1:0-4478 GCA_046050865.1 Cyanobacteriota bacterium | reverse complement strand
GATTCTAGTTCAGATGCGATCGCCGATGGCTCCTCAAAGCTCATTTCCTCTGAGTCAGACTCTTCAATTGCAAAACTCATTTCTGAAGACTGATCATCAAAAGCAAATTCTTCGCTAGATTCTAGTTCAGAGGCGATCACTGATGATTCCTCAAAGCTCATTTCCTCTGAGTCAGATTCTTCTCTTTCCATTTCCCATGAATCTATTGACTCATCAGGATCAGCCTCAGCCATAGGAATTGATTCAAAGTTGATTTCTTCTGAGTCAGACTCTTCAGTTGCAAAACTCATTTCTGAAGGTTCATCAAAACCAAATTCTTCATTAGATTCTACTTCAGAGGCGATCGCTGATGGCTCTTCAAAGCTCATTTCCTCTGGATCAGATTCTTCACTCTCCATGCCCCATGCGTCCATTGACTCATCAGGATCAGCCTCATCCATAGACATCGCTTCAAAGTCCACTGCCTCTGCCTCGGACTCATACTCAGAAATGATTACTGGTTCATCATTCAAGCCAAATTCGTCATTGGACTCTAATTCAGTGGCGATCATTGATGGATCTTCAAAACTCATTTCTTCAGAAGAAGCTTCATACTCCATCGCCAATTCTTCCAACTCTGAACTAGACTCATCTGAATCATAAGCTGGTATTTCATCATACTCCGAGCTTATTTCTGATTCATCATCAAAGCCTAATGCTTCTATCGGCTCTTCTTCTAAGTCAGAATCTTCCATGAATAACTCATCAGAATTTTCTGGATCAGTATCTTCTCTCTCATCTAATCCTGACGGTTCAAATGATCCCAGTAATTTGTCCGCCATCTCTAGGGCAGATATTTCCTCGCTCTGATTGGGTTCAGATAAATCTTCTGCATCTGTTGAATCGGCTAAATTAGCAAAAGGATTTAAATCTGCTACTAGATTTTCTGTCGGTTCGTCTAGTTCTTCTATCGAATTTTGGGGAGTTACTACTTCGTCTTGAAACGGATCTGATTCAAACGAAGTTGCTTGAAAAGATTTCTCTTCAATCGGGGAAACAACTTGTTCTAATATTTCGTTTTCAGTGGTGAGTTCCTTGAATTTTGAGTTTAGATAGTTGTTATGTACTTCTAGATCATTCTCTGTTTCAAGCTTCTGCTGCTCACTATTTAAATGTGGATCAGGAATTGGCTCTCCCCACAATTGATTCTGTTCTGTGGAAAATGCCTGCATTCTATCAGTATCTTCAACAACCGATTGGTGAAGAAAATTTTCTTGACTATCAAGTTCTGCTACTCGGTCATCTGATTGATATTCTTCGTTCTTGTCAGATTCTTTATTGCCACTAGTTCCCAATATCCCCGCAACACTAGCGACAGAAGTGGTTCCACCTAACCCCAATAGGGCTTTTTGCAGATTTCCTTTGACGAACATTCCAGCAACGAAGGTTACGCTACCAAAAGCAAGAGAAATTAACAGAATTTTATTAACAACTTTAGCTGATTTCATTTTATGTAAATTCAATATAAGTTAACTTATGAAAGAAGTTATGTTTTCAGGCTAGTAGATGATTCCAACTACTTTACGGCAGCTTTTGGGTAAGCACCGCAACCAAGGGTTAATAAATTCTGAAATACGAGAACTTCCTTAGCCTTGTATCTAAGAGTTCCCAAATACCCGCTTAAAACTAACAGTTTGTCATTTGACTGTCCAGTCTGTAATTCCAGACAATCGCCATTGTGTTGTGTAACCTTACATTTTGTCTGTTTGTCTATTTACACTATTTCAGGAATATCAAAAATTTTGTTCAGGTCAAATGATTAGTAATTTGTTTATCATGGCAGGACAAAACTGTATTTCCCGCAATTCTCCTAAAGGACAAAATCAGTTTAAGATAGGATAATTGCAATTAAACTTAACACTTATATTGACTATGGCAGCAAAAGTAGAAATATACACCTGGAGTCGTTGTCCATTTTGTATCCGAGCTAAAGGACTATTAGATCAAAAAGGAGTTGAGTATACAGAGTATTGTATTGATGGTGATGAGGACGCTAGAGACAAAATGAGGTCTAGAGCGAATGGAAAATCAAGCCTACCGCAAATTTTTATTGACGATCGCCATATTGGAGGATGTGATGATCTTCATGCTCTAGAAAGCAAAGGGGAATTAGAACCTTTGTTGTAGAAAATCGAGCAGTTAACCATAACATTTCAGATGTTAATTGCCGACCAGGGGAATTTAACCGCAAAAGAACTCGTTTAATTACTGTAATTCATGCACGCATTATCAATTCCCACTTGGGTAGTTCATGTTTCTAGCGTTTTAGAATGGATTGCTGCGATTTATTATATTTGGCAGTATGGAGATGTTACGGGCGATCGCGCTTGGTACAACTTATCCTTTGCGATGTTACCTGCCTTAGTTAGTGCGATGTGTGCCTGTACTTGGCACTTTTTTGACAATACCCAATCTTTAGACTGGCTCGTGATCCTTCAAGCAGCAATGACGGTGGTGGGCAACTTTACCGTATGTATCGCAGCTTGGGGAATTTGGCGTAATTCTTCAAACTCATCTCAGCATGAAACAAATGTAGTTGAACACAAATGATGCATGAATAAAGAAAGTCTGTTTGCTATTTCTTTGTTTCCTTATTTAGGCTTTCTCTGGTTTATGACTCGCTCAGGGAAAACACCTCGTTTAGCTTTAATTGGTTTTTATGTGCTGTTGATTTTTGTGGCGGTGACAATTCCTGCGGGAATTTATGCTCAGATGCACTATGGCAAACAATTAGCTGATGTGGATTGGTTACATGGCAGTGCTGAACTGTTTTTAACTTTGTCGAATATCTTAGTGGTTTTGGGCTTTCGCCAGGCAATTATTGAGCAGAAAAGTAAGCTGAACAAGTAACATTAGGTATCAGCTAATTAGTTTGAAATGATTGTTTAGTTAGATCTTTACCAGCAAAGATTAAATTGAATCATGGAAAAAATTGAAATCAAAGATTTTGTCGGTATTAAAGATATCACAATAGAAATCAAAAAAATAAACATCTTGATTGGACCTCAAGCTAGTGGAAAAAGTGTTATTGCCAAATTACTTTTTTACTTTAAAAGCTTTATATTTGAAATTGTTGACACAGCTGAACAATCTAAGAACAAGAGAGATTTAGATAGAGACTACAAGCAAAAGTTTGAAGAGTACTTTCCTTCCTCCTGCTGGGGAAGTAATAACTTTAAAATTCGATACTCTATTGACGAGAATTATATTGAAATATATAAAAAGAAAGTAGCAAATAAAAATACATCAAAAATAGTTCTAAGTTATTCTGATTTTTACAAGAATGAATTTAATAATTTAAGATCTTTTATGCAAAAGCAAGCTGAGAAAGTTGCTGACTATGAAATGTCAATTAGTATGCTATCTCGTATTGATTCTTCTTATGATGCTCAAAAATTACTCTTGTCAACAATAAGTCTTCAGTACAATAAGATTGCAGCTTTCACACAACTGTACATTCCTGCTGGAAGGTCTTTTTTTGCAAATCTTAGAAGTAGTATTTTTACATTTTTATCTGAAAATAATGCTGTAGATCCATTCTTAATTGAGTTTGGAACTTATTATGAGAGGATCAAAAGTCCATTTAGATTAGAAATGTTTCGTAGAAAAATCAACAATATAGAACTTAATGATGAAGTAGCTTTATTGAACAAAAAGATTCTCTGTGGAAAATATTTACAAAAAGATGGAGAAGATTACTTAGAAGTAGATGAGGGTAGACAAATTGCGATCGCAAATTCTTCTTCGGGACAACAGGAAACTCTTCCTTTGGCTATAATTCTTGGAACAATTGCACACAGCAACCCCAAAATAGGTGGTAATTCAATATACATTGAAGAGCCAGAGGCTCATATTTTTCCTACAGCACAAAAAAACATAGTTGAGCTTATTTCCACAGTTTATAATGCGCGCAAGGACAGTTTGCAGTTTGTTATTACTACTCACAGTCCATATATCTTGACAGCATTTAATAATTTAATACAAGCTGGTATTTTAGCTACTGGTGCAACAGAAGAAAAAATAGCACAAATATCTCGTCTTGTTCCTAAAACAAGATTTCTTAATCCTAATGAAGTTGCAGTATATTCCTTAGCAGATGGCTACTGTAAATCAATTATCGATCCAGAGACAGATTTGATTGATGCGAATATTATTGATGAAGTATCTAATGAACTAGCAATTCAATTTGATAAACTTCTGGATCTTGAAGAATGAGAGATTTTGGTGAATGTGAACGAGTTAGAGAAGATGCCAAAATAGTTATTACAGATCCTGGAAGTGGCAATAATCGTAGTAAGTTTCGATTAGAAAACCCAAATAAATTAAAAATTAGAGAAGTTAAGCCCGCGTTCCGCTGTTTGGAGAGCGGAATAAATAATTAGGAATGTGGTGTGGGGAGAAGATAGTAGCGGCGACAAGCGTCACTAAAGAATCGCAAA
>JBJOPG010000315.1:0-4506 GCA_046050865.1 Cyanobacteriota bacterium | reverse complement strand
CGTTGCAGCACACGGCTACTTCGGTCGTCTAATCTTCCAATATGCATCCTTCAACAACAGCAGAAGCTTACACTTCTTCTTGGGTGCATGGCCAGTAATCGGCATCTGGTTCACAGCAATGGGTATTTCCACCATGGCGTTCAACCTAAATGGATTTAACTTCAACCAGTCGGTAATGGATTCACAAGGACGTGTAGTTAACACTTGGGCAGATATTTTAAACCGAGCTAACCTTGGATTTGAAGTAATGCACGAACGTAATGCGCACAACTTCCCTCTTGACCTTGCTAGTGGCGAACAAGCTCCTGTAGCTTTAAGCGCTCCTGCAATCAACGGTTAATCTTTATAGAAGATTCAATAAGGACTAAATAAAGAAATGCTCCCCAGTAATGGGGGGCGTTTTTTTTGGGTTTATTTTTTACTTTTTACTTTTACAATGTGAACTGAAAAGCTTGGAGCTTTTAAAGCGATCGCCCTTCATCAGAATGACGTAGATTAATCAATAGGTTTAATCATTTAATCAATTAAGAGAGTAAAGTGAAACTGGCTACCTCGACCTTCTCCATCACTGGTCGCCCAAATTTGTCCCCCCATACCTTGAATAATTTGACGACAGATGACTAATCCTAAACCCGCACCGCTAACGGTACGACGCAAATAATTTTCTGATTGAGCAAACCGCTCAAAGATAGTTTCTAGTAATTCTGGGTTGATACCGCGCCCTGTATCAGCCACGATAATTTCCACCATTTTGGAGCTCTGAGTAGCTTCTTTTTGCGTCTCGATAGGGAAAATGATAGGGACAAGTTTGGCAGTGACGACAATCTCTCCATCATCAGGGGTAAACTTACAAGCGTTATCTAAAAGCTTATTAAACACTTCCACTAAGCCGTCTATATCAGCAAAAATTGCGGGAAGATCGGCAAGAGATTCAACTATTATCTGGGGAATCTGCTTTGTTTGTATAGCCTTCTTAAGACGAATCAGTGCTAAGTCAAAGGCATAGTCAACATTAAGAGACTCGAAATTGCGATATGCTTTTCCTGCTTCTAGTTTAGAAAGAGTCAGAAAATTTTGAATCAATTGCCCTAGTCTTTCACTGTCAGCTAAGGCAGTTTCCAACATTATATTCTTAAACTCTAGGGGCATATCTGGCTCTGAGGCTAAACTTTCAAGACAAATACGAATTGTTGATAGTGGAGTGCGTAATTCATGCCCCACGATCGCAATTAAATTACTTTGAATGCGCTCAACAGCCTCCAATTGAGCATTTAATTCTAGTAAATTGTTATAAGCTCCTGCTTGAGTTAATGCTGCTCCTGCGCTGGTAGCGATCGCTTCAATCAAGGAACAGTCTTCTGACTTCCACTTAAAGTTATCTTTAATTCCATGATGTAACTCCAACATCCCCATTAGTTTCCCCTGATAACGCAGGGCAACCATCAACCAGGAATGAATCCCCGCCCTTTCAATCTTATCTTTTAGAGTAAGATTATCGTTCAAATAAGAATTTGTGGCTACATGATTAAATACTAAAGTGGACTCCTGTGCTTGAGCTGCAATAAATAAAGGATTATTGGCAATCGACCACTTTTCACCCGTCAGTGAAACCATTGATGTAGGGACGAATTCATATTTGATTTCCACCTCTTCATCATCAGAATTAAGGCGATACAATATACAACGGCAGTTGGGAAACAATTGACCTAGTTCTTTGACAGTTGTATTTAAAATTTCTTCTGGATTGAGGGAGTTTCGTTGAGTTGCAGCTATTTTGTTGATTAGAGACTCTTTGCCTTCGGCAACAGCGATCGCCTTATAGGCTTTGACTAGCCTGTATTGTCCAGCGTGGAGGTAAGTTACTAGGCGTTGCGTAAAGTCGCCTAAATCCAATGACTGGGTGGTAAGTCTTGATCGATTATCCCGATTTTGATAAAGTCGAAACATTTTTCTGGCTTGTTGGATTTTTCCCTGGAGTTCAGGACGATAATTGTTAATTCTGCCAAGTAACCAGTCAGCAGCAGCAAAAGTAATATCTCGTTCAAATGTCCAAACCCCTTCATACAATTCTTCCTGCGGAACCACGCTTGTTTTATTCATTAGGGTTTTCAGGGAAAATTTTTCCTGGACTGCCAAGCAAGCTGAATATTGTTGTCCAATAATTACTAAATATCTTTCTCCTGCCAAAGCATCTGTTGGTTTGAGAGGAATAGTTTCATAACCTAAGCCAGATTCCACAAAACCAGATTCCACCTCGGGAACGCCCAAAATATAGACTTGCTCGCTTTTGCTTGCCAGACGCTGAAATGTCTGCTGTTGTTGGCGAAAATATTTTTCCTCCTGGAAATTGGCAATGACTAAATACTGTTGCCGATCTTGTAAAACTAGATCCTGAAGCGAACGCGCTAGGGCGACCATTGACGACTTAAAGTATATTTGAGGACGAAGATTTTGATACTCTGTTACTAAGTCTTTGAGTAAAGAATTAGTTAGATCCATTTCTCCCTCCTCGGAAATTCAAACATCATAATTCTCTAATTCCCACCTTAGTCAGGTGACGACGGTGTTACTAACTATGGCACTATGGCGATAATAGCAGCAGCTTATAGCGTCGAACCAGCCATTTGTGGTTCAGGTAATGTAGCTCGGTTTAAATTAGCTCCTACTAAAATTGCTTCACCTAAGTTAGTACTGCTCAGGTTTGCTCGGTCTAGATTGGCGCCTGTAAAGATAGTACGGCTGAGATTCGCTCCCATCAAATTAGCATTACTTAAATCGGCATAACTGAGGTTTGCCCCTGATAAATCGGCACCCTGTAAATCTGCTCCAACAAGACGAGCTAGGCGCATTTCGGCACCATCAAATAGTGACTTGGATAAATTTGCCTGGCTGAGATCACTGCGAATTAGTAGGGCGTGACTGCATTGAGCCTGAATTAAACTTGCTTGATGTAAGTCTGCTCTCCAAAGAGTTGAACCCTGAAGATTGGCTTCACTCAAATTAGCCCTTGCCAATACGGTACGACTAAGATTGATTTCAGCTAAATTAGCTTGCCACAAGTTAATCCCCATCAGATTGCGATCGCTGAAAGAAGCTTGAGTTAAATTTATCCGACTAAAATCTCGCTCTCCCGATTGGTAACGCTGGAGAAGTTGATGGGTATTAATTCTGTTAGTCTTTACTGGATGTCGATGTGAATAAAACACTTAACAATAAAGCTAAATCAGCTTTGATAACTAAAAGGACATCTTTGGTGGCAAGGGGCAAATCAAGGGCTTTTCTATAAATAACCTCGGATGACTCCGAGGCGATCAATTAATAGAAGTTGGTCTGAGAACAAGGCAATAATTTAGCTAACAAAGGTAGCGGTAAAGATTGAAACAACTACTAAAACCAAGGCGATCGCACCCCAAACTAAATACTTGCGTTGTTCTTGAGAGGAAGGGGCTTCTGCGTAATACATTGAGGGCTCTTGGGCAAAATTATTGATGATGCCATATTCGTCAGAGATGGTAGTCATAATTTTAAAATGATGTTCAAAACTGTGTTTGTTAATTTATGTAACTAGAATAGCATTATTGTTACGGAATATTAATTAAACTTGACATCTTTAATTTTTGCTTAATCCAGTTTAAGAAAATATAAAACTCTTCTCATGTTGCTCGCTAAAAATCAGCTCAATAATAAGGACATCAACATATTCGCTCTCAGTAAATAGTTGTGAGATTTTATTGATCTTACGCTACACCTCCAAATCCAACAGCACGTATCGGTTTTTTTGACTTATAACATCAAGTATTTTTGTCAAGTATTAATCAATATTTATTTACATATCTTGTTATATTTACTCATGATGTAGTTAAATCCCCCATTCTCAAAAATGAATCAGAGATCGTCTAAATTAATTCAATTTTTACAAGAAGAGCTAGCTATTCCTGCTGCTTCAATCAAGCTCGCGTTGCGACACCACAAACAAGATATGGGTCAATTACCAATAGTTCTTTGGGGCTATGGATTAATCACACTTCAACAGCTGGATCTAGTTTTTGATTGGTTAGAGACTGTCTACTAAAGGTTAAATATGAAAAGTCGAGTCAATATTATGTAAACAAATTACGATAGCGAAGATAAAATAGCCAGGGAAGCTTTTCAGACAGCTTATCAAAGAGAAACTTCTACTTTTATTGCAATGTTCGCGATCGCGCAGGTTCAATTACGGAGTTAGAAGATTTATGATATTTACGAATGTAGCTTGGATTATGGTTCGTAGCAAAATATCCAAGGTTATAGCCTGAGCTTATATCTGACATCCGTATAAACGATGTAAATAAGCGCACAAAGTACAAATACTCAGTTACTATGTTCATATAGACGCAAAGAGACATATTATTTTTTACCCCGTTTCTAAGTCTAGTTCTAGGGATAGAACATTCATATATATAAACAAACGCAATCATAAACACAATGACAACTACTCTACAACAAAGCCAAGCCCAAGGTAATTGG
>JBJOPG010000314.1:0-5125 GCA_046050865.1 Cyanobacteriota bacterium | reverse complement strand
AAGTACAATATTACTAGTGGAGGGCCAGCACCCGAAAAAGTCACCGAGGCAATTTTCGCCCGTTCTCAAGTGATTGATAGCTACAAAATTCTCGAAGCCAATGATCTTAACTTAGATCGACTCACGGTGACGCGCTTGGGAGAAATGAGCGTAGAAGTGATCGATCCTGTGGAACCCTATGCTCGCCTGATGGAGTCGCTGTTTGATTTTGAGAGCATCCGTCAATTAATTAAGCATGACTTTAAACTGTGTGTTGACTCTATGCATGCTGTTACTGGCCCTTATGCGAAAGAGATCTTTGAGAAACGTTTGGGTGCAGTAGGTTCAGTTTTAAATGGCGAGCCTCTCGAAGACTTTGGTGGGGGACATCCCGATCCGAATTTAGTTTATGCTCATGATTTAGTCGAGATCATGTTTGCCAAGGATGCCCCAGATTTTGGTGCAGCTTCCGATGGGGATGGCGATCGCAATATGGTCTTAGGCAATAATTTCTTTGTAACTCCTAGTGATAGTTTGGCAGTTTTAACCGCTAATGCGAACCTCGTACCAGGATATAAAGCTGGTCTATCAGTCGAGCGACTTTGTGTGGCGAGGAAAGTTTTGGTACTGGCTCCAATCATGTGAGGGAAAAAGATGGACTCTGGGCAGTATTATTTTGGTTGAATATTTTAGCGGTCAAAGGAGAATCGGTAGAAGCGATCGTTAAAGATCATTGGAAAACCTATGGACGTAACTATTATTCTCGTCATGACTACGAGGAAGTTGATAAAGCACGCGCTACAGAATTAATGGAACGTCTAGGAGTCATGCTAGACAGTATGGCGGGTAAGAAGTTTGGTAACTACGAAGTCAAATATGCCGATGATTTTAGTTATAGCGATCCTGTTGACCATAGCGTCAGCAAAAATCAGGGTATTCGCATTGGCTTTACCGATGGCTCCCGCATTGTCTTCCGTCTGTCTGGTACTGGCACCAAAGGAGCAACTTTAAGACTATATGTTGAAAGTTATGAACCTGATGGGAGTAAGCACAACCAGGAAACTCAATCAGCTTTGAAACCTCTAATCGACTTGGCTCAAAGCATTGCTCAAATTAAAGAATATACCCAACGTGATGAACCTACCGTAATCACTTAATAATTCCTGAGCATAGATAATTTACAAAAACTCTCCGAGTATATATACTCTATGACAAGCATAAATTTGTTCCTGCTATGGCGGAAGACAATTTGACGGTGCTCAATAGCTCGGAGACTTCCTCAAATGAGTATGACTGGTTCTTTAGAGACTTTTTCTCTACCCGAACTATTCCGATTAATTGATTCTGGCGGTAAAACAGGACAATTAATCATTCAACCCCCCCTAAATCAACAATCTCTAGATCTTAATCCCAACTACGAGCCTCCCACCTATCACCTGTGGTTTCATAAAGGCAGACTCATTACGACAGTTAGTTATGGTTTGCGTCATGAATGTTTAGTCTCCCTGATTAAAAATCGTGGTTGGCTAAGTAACCGTGTGATTGAAAAACTAGCAGAAGTTTGCCCTGCTGAAGTTCCTCTGGGTAATTATCTCAGCAAAATGAAAGTCCTGGAGACGGAAAAGCTCAAACTTCTTTTTCAGCTACAGCTACATCAGGTTTATCAGTTGTTTAATCTCAACTCCGGTCAGTTTCGTCTAGAAGTATTTTCTCCTGAAAAACTTTCATCAGCTTCAATGCCCTGGTTGGATATGACAGGAGTCAGTATGCAAGCATCCCAGGTAAATTTATTGGCATTGCGGATTATGAGAAACTGGAGTAGTTTTGCTCATAAGCTGCCTGAAAAAAATTCGGCTCTACAACAATTGATTCGTCAACCAAAGTTCCGCCTGACAACCATAGAACAAGCAGTGTGGCAGATGGCACAGAGCAATATGTCTCTAGAACAATTAGCTCAATTCAGAACTATATCATTACTAGAGGTGCGTAAAGCTGCTTTTTGCTTGATGATGGCAAGATTAGTCGAAGAAATTCCCTTGGCAAATTTTCAGTCTAGACCGAGTAGTATACCTACTCGTAAAATTAAGAGCCTTCCTGTACCAGAGACGGGCATCAATCGATTGGCGATTGCCGAAGGCATGGCGAAGCCAATCGCGGAGAGTTCCCTGAGGAAAATCGCCGTGCAAAATCCCCCGAAAAATAGCAATATAACGGCAATTAGTTCAACAATTAATTCAACCGCAACGTCCATCCCCGCCCAGGCAGAAATCCTGCAACCTAAAAAACCGAAAGTAAGTCAGGCATTGTTAAGTAAATTAGTTAATTTTTTAAGGAGTAAATTGTAGATGGAAAGATTACAAATTGCTCTCACCGGGCCTGTAGGAGCAGGTAAAACCAGTTTTGTGCGCGCCATTAGCGAAATTGAAGTAGTTGACACTGAACGCCTGGCTACAGACGAAACTTCCTTGGTCAAATCCACTACCACTGTGGCTTTTGATTTTGGTCGTATAACGTTAGACTCTGGACAAGTTTTATATCTTTATGGCACTCCAGGACAGTTTCGCTTTGATTTTATGTGGGAAATTCTCATTGATCAAGTTCAAGCTTATATTCTCTTGATTGATGCCCATCGTCCAGAAAATTTTCACGCGGCGCGGAAGATATTCAATTTTATGCGCCAGAGAACCCAGACTCCGATGATCATCGGTTTAACTCATACCGACTGCGAAGGAGCTTGGGAATCTGAGAATATAGCTTTGGCTTTAGGCTTAACAGAGCAGTTACATCAACCTGTCATTGTCCATGTCAATGCTGATAATCCTCAATCTGTGGTTCAATGCTTAATTGTATTGTTAGAAGAACTGATGTCTGCCACTGCTGATCTTGTTTAAAAAGCCTAATTTAAACAGGCTCAAAAGTTGATATTTAACATAAATATTCCTAGTTAAATTTATTTTTTATGCAGTATTCAACAGGGTGTATTATCTTAAATACCATAATTAATATTATTAAAACTTTTGCAGTATAGGCTCATATTGCTTGTACTTGAATTATTGATAATAGGTCACTAGCACAGAAAAATGCACCTGCATTGTTAGATCCGTTGAAGTCAGAGATTACTCCGCGCTGCAAGCACGGAGCCTGCTCTGACCGTTGGTCAATTTTCAGTCAGATCTCTAATCTGTTTAAATCAGAATCTAGGGTAGATTTGTCTGAGCCTAATTCAGAGCCAATAGTACCATCTATCGAAAAAATTACTATGATTCAAATTTCAATTCTTAAAGAGTTACTTGAAAAGTTTGTGAGCGTTACTCCTGATCTTCAAGGAGCCGCATTGGTAACCCTTGACGGCTTACCTCTAACCTCAGTTTTGCCGAGCAATTTTGATGAAGAACGAACCGCTGCTATGTCTGCCGCCATGCTTTCTCTTGGAGAAAGAATTGGCAAGGAACTCGCCAGAGGTGCCGTTGATCGGATTATGGTGGAAGGCGAAACAGGTTATAGCATTTTAAATAGCTGTGGCGATGAAGCTGTGTTGATAGTTTTGGCAAGTAAAGAAGCCAAGAAAGGTCTCACATTTCTCTCCATTAAACGTTTACTGGCGGAAATTAAACCTTTACTAGCCACGTAATTAAAGTCCTTCGCCTAATCGGTTGACCCATTTTCCTTGCCAAGAGTACTAATATTTAAACCTAACCATAAACATTTGCTTAAGTAGGAACAAGGTTGATGACTCGCGAAACTTTAGGAGATTTTAGTAGCATCATTTGCTTCAAGGCTTTAATTACTGGCATGGAAGACGCTCTGGGAGAAAGAGCCACGGCGATCGCTTTGATTGCTGCCGGTAGAACTAGGGGAAAAAAACTTGCGAATGATCTACGTTTAGCCGAAAGCAACTTATCCTTGGAAACTTTAGGCAATCAGCTCAATAGCATTTTGGGTAAAGATGGAACTCGTCTTTGTATCATCGATAAAATTGAGCAGGTGGATGATGTAATCAAAGTCTATACGAGGGAAACAGTCTGTTCTTCTGGGGAACCACAAGGCTCTAATCGTCAATGCACCTATACTTTGGGAGCAATCTGGGGAGCAGTGGAACAATCGCAGAAAAAACGTCTGCGAGGCAAACATACTGAGTCAGTCCTAAGAGGGGGCAGCCATGACGTGTTTGAATTCGTCGAAATTCCTCAAGCCACTTAAAGCCACTTGCTCAAAACCATTGCTCCCTCGATACTGACTATTACCCCTGGTCTTGAGAAGTGCTAGAAAATTCATGCACCAAAAATAGGGCTAGGGTGACTATGATCAGTAAGATCCAAAGATCGGGTTCAGGAACACCAGAAACTTGGTCTTTTTCAAAGGGATTAAAGGGAGTCTCTAACTGTTCAGTTCCTGTTTCCACTTCTCGCTCAAAACGGTCTGTTTTTGTCTCCGCAGCCTTCAATTGTTCGCGCTGCTGGTCATTAACCAAAACTATCATCGAAGAATAGGGAGTAACAATCTTGTTATTTTTGGCTATCTGATGAATGGTATCCAATTCCTGTAAAGATAGCTGATTGTTAACTTTATGACCCAAATTAGAGACTAGTTGACGGGCAACCAGGGGTTCTAGTCCTTTATTTGAACTATTTTGGCTAGTATTGAGGTCGGATTTTTTCACAGTCCAGCTATAGCCATCGATCGCTAATGTCGTCTGAGCTTCTTCTGTCCCTAAACGCTTAATTACTGTGGGGATATCTATCGCCACACCACCATTACTATTTTGAATTGCTTCGAGGGTTTTATCTTCATAAGCTTTGGGTAATGTACCTCCCAGATGCACCATCCACAAAGGTGCATTCATTTCGGGCAAGGCTGGTTGATCTTCCGCTAGTTCATAACTACCCTCATCTGTCAGAAGCAAAATGGCATCATAATCTTGGTTAGTTCGTAGAGCCTGAAACTGTTGGAGTATCTCATTGGTTTGCAGGGAACCGTAAAAAGTCAGTTGATTTAGATTCAAACTATTTAAATCTTTCAAGCGTTTCGCTTTTGCCGAATCAGCATCCGTAAGATATAGATCAACTTGGTTATTAGATATGCTAGTTAAATTCTTTTGCCACCAGTCAATCGATTCACGGATCTCTGCTTGGCGATCGCCCATACT
>JBJOPG010000313.1:0-4556 GCA_046050865.1 Cyanobacteriota bacterium | reverse complement strand
GAATTATTGATTGAAAGTTTCCAAGATTTAGTTAGTCTTTTCTCAGCATCTTCTTTAATTAAATGTAGAAGTAAAACTACCATGTAGCTAAATATTTTGTTAAGTTTATCCTCTACAGACATCTCTTCCAATTCATCAACAATTTGCAAAGCAGCCACAAAGTCATGTTTTTCGATACTTTCTCTTAACTGGATGAGTTCTTCCATCTGAATAACTTTAACTTGTTAGATAATCTTATTTTATTGGTAGTTCACTACTATTTTCAATTCGTGATGGCGATCGCTTTTCCCATCTCTACACGTACTCTACTTATAATTTACACTTAAGATTCAGACTGTCAAATCCACAAGGAGTATTCAAATCAATTATGAAACTCAAGGTTATTATACATACGGCAGAAGAAGGTGGATTTTGGGCAGAGGTGCCTTAAATATCTGGTTGTGCTACCCAAGGTGATACTTTTGAAGAGTTATTACAAAATATCTACGAAGCCGTTGAAGGTTGTTTATCTATATGATGAAAACGTTTCAGGAATTTCTGGAGATGAGTTGTGATTGAAATTGAGTGCGATCGCCTTTCTAATCTCTACATATAAAAAAAGCGATCGCACCAGGGCTATTTCATTCTAAAAAGAGACGCGATATGTTTCAGGCTAAATTGGCATTGGCGCTGTCCTATAAGGATAATGTTCCGCATATGCTTGAGCCATGTTATCAAATCCAGCATCTCGATATAAGTTAAGGGCTAAGTTACGTGCGATCGCTAAAATCTGAGGCAATTGCTAATCTATGTAATTAGTCAGATCAAGTTGAATTTACAATCTATCTCATAAGTTAGACGGCACATCAAGATTTAATTATTAAGCTGTAATTGATAGTTTAATCGAAATAAATTAAGGAGAATTTTTTTCATGCCTTTATCAAGAATCGGCGATCTTTACCCCAATTATCAAGAGGATATTTTCAGTGGTGAAGATATTAAAAGTTTTTCGGTTTATAGTGACAATGACCAAAAGATTGGTTCAGTTAATGACGTTTTGGTGGATGAAAATGGTCGTTTTCGCTATTTGGTAATTAATACAGGTTTTCTAGGACTAGGAAAGAGAGTTCTACTACCCGTAGGTTCTGCCACTATTGATTATGCTCAAGAACGGGTTTACGCTCTTGGCTTCACTAAAGAGCAGGCAGAAAACTTGCCTGAATATGACGATGATATTAATGTTGACTATGATTATGAAGAGCAGGTAAGAAGTTCCTACAGAAAACCTTCTTCAAGTGTTGGCAGTGATGCGACCGCTTTTAATCGCAACAATTATAGTTATGACCGTGATCCTAGTCTCTATCAACTACAAGATAGCAACCACGGAAATTTTATGCAGTATCAAGACCGCTTGAGCGGTAATCGAGATCGTTTTCAGCTTGGCGATCGCCCAGATAATAACAGTCTTTATAAAATTGCGGATCTCTATCCTAACTATCAACAAGATATTTTTGGCGATGATGACTGGAAAGGCTATTCCGTCTACAGTGACACCGAAGAAAAAGTCGGTTCCATATACGACCTGTTGGTAGACCGCACTGGTAATTTTCGCTACTTTGTAGTCAACACAGGTTTTCTGGGTTTTGGCAAAAAAGTTTTGTTACCGATTGGTAATGCCAGCATTGATCGCGATCGCAATCGTATTTATGTCATGGGTTTTACCAAAGAGCAAGCCACCAATTTGCCTGAGTATGACGACAATCTGACCGTTGACTACGACTATGAAGAAAGAGTTAGAAATGTTTACAGACAACCTGTTAACACTTCCGAAAGACAAGCTGATAGCCGTGACAACTATAGCTATGATCGCGAACCAGATCTCTATCAAACCAACGAACAAAACCATCAACGGCTTAAACTACACGAAGAGCGTTTAGTCGCCAACAAACATCGCTTTAATACTGGGACAGTAACAGTTGGGAAGCGAGTCGAAACTAAAACGGCTCAAGTCTCTGTACCAGTAGACAAAGAACGAGTGGTAATTGAGCGCAACGCTCCAAGCAATTCTGAGCCAATTACCCCAGATGCTAATGCTTTCCAGGAAGGTGAGGTAGCTCGCGTAGAAGTCTATGAAGAGACAGCCGATTTGCATAAACAGACCTTCGTGCGGGAAGAAGTTGAGGTCAGGAAAGAAACCGAACACGATACTGTCAATTTACAGGACACAGTACGCCGTGAAGAGTTAGATATTGACAAAGAAAGCGAGTCTAACCGCAGACCAGGCAATGATTCGGCTCGTCGACCAGATCACTAAGGTTGGTTTAGGTGCAACTCAATACTTTCTAGACAATTTTAGTTAAGAAGATTTATTTTTTCCCGAGTTTAAAGATAGTGAGGAGGAGTGTACCGTTCGTCCAACTCGGGTATTATAAGGTGTCGAGATTACCTCGACACCTTGTTTTTTGGCGTTGCTAAATATTGCTGAGGGAAGGGCGATTACCTCAAGTAAACAGCTAATGAACCTGAGTTTGAGATCAGCAAAAATCCTGGTGATCAAAATACCTGAAAAATACTATTTTCCCCTTATCCCTTAACCTAACTTTATAGATTAATCGGCACTCCTTAAACGAGAAGTATTGTACCCCTTTCTCTTTAACCTTTGCCCAGTCTTAACAGATAAATTTGTTTCTTGGGAGTTATCAATAATGAGTTATTAAGAAAACTAAAAACTCAGCCCTTTGAGTACTTTTGGACTGAGTAATTTTTTGTCTACTTCAGCAAAATGATAGCTGAGAGTTAATTTCAATATGAATGTTCAAGATAGAATGATGATTAGACTCTACGTTCAGCTACTGCATTTGTACTCATTGTTTTATGACGACTATTGCCCACAGAAGAGCCAATCATCGAGGCAATTAGACCAAAAAGGGAACCGAGGGCAAATAAACCGCTTACCTTTGAGATATTACCAGCAATTTCTTTCGCTTGTTGAGCCGACACATTGGGAGCATTAGCTGGAAGACTAGCGCCACCTTGTTGAGCCTGATTAATAATTTCTCCAGCATTGGAAGCGACTGCCCCAAAAGTTCCTGACACTCCACTCGTGAGTAAAAAAGCACCAGTGGTCAAAGTTGCTGCCCAAAGCACAGCTCCGTTTAAAAGTGCCGTATTTTTATTCAAAGGGCCGCTAGCTTTGCTAGTTACTAATCCCCCCAGGAATAGAGAGATAAGAAGACTGACAATCGACCAAATTCCGACAGCCGTTCCTACATTACCAGCGTTAGTCCGAGGCGCATCTGAAGCAGCAATTCCAGTTGCACCTATAGCTGTGCCTAAAGCACTCAAGATAAGTTGCAAACATAAGGCAATAACCAAGCCTGCAAAAATTGGTCCCCAGCGAACGCGATCGCGATATTCCACTATGGCAGGAGTAGCGGTTCTTTCTTGGACAGCTCTCTCAGGGAATTCATTACTGTAAGTCATAAACTATTTTCTCCTATGTAAATCTAAGTAAATAAGTAGATAAGTAATTGAATTACTATCATCAGAGTCTACGTAAAATATCTAACTTAATACACCTATCTTTAGAGAGGTTTTTTGTTAAATAGTATTTTTAATAAAAAAAGAGAAGTTAACTAAATAATTAAACTCAAATTAAACTCAGTTCAAATGTTTCAAGATGATGATTTGAAAATCTTCTTATTTAATTTAATATTTAATTTGAATTAGGGCGTTAAATTAAAATTAAATAAGACAACATTTATATCTAAATTGATCCTGATCCTTTATGGTTCAAGCGCCCATAAGGCAAAAAAATTAATTCCCACTACTCTTTGCAATAAATGTATCTTTCGATAGTTAATTCCTATTCCTTTTGGTAGATTAAACTTAACAATGTCATCCTTCATAATTGAGGTGAGTGTTTAAAAGGTAACTTCAAAATTTATTGGGTCGATTATGAAAAAAATTCGTGTGGTTGTGATCGAAGATCATCATTTGACCAGAGTTGGTTTATGCGCTGCTTTAAGACAACATGAAAACATTGAAGTGGTGGGGGAAGCAGCCAACGCCAAACTAGGTTTGCAAGCGATCGCAACATTTAAACCTGATGTCGCGCTAGTTGATATCGGGCTACCAGATAAAGACGGAATTGAATTGACACAAGAGCTTAAACAATCTCAGGAAGCATCAGCAGAAGTTCAGACAAAAGTTTTAATTTTGACGATGCACAAAGACGAAGATGCTGTTTTAGCCGCTTTTGCGGCTGGTGCCGACTCCTACAGCATTAAAGATGTGAATATGGATAACTTAGTCCAAGCAATTCAACTAACTAGTGAAGGAAATTCTTGGATCGATCCAACTATCGCTCGTATAGTATTGAAGCAATCTCGTTCGACTAAGTTGTCTCAACCGATTAGCGCTGAAGTCCAAAATGGTCAACAAAGTATTAGACCATTGGAAGAAGATTTCCAACAGGTGTTAGATACTTATCCTTTAACAAGTAGAGAATTAGAAGTTCTTGAGTTGATTGTCTCTGGTTGCAGCAATGCTCAAATAGCAGACAAGCTTTATATTAC
>JBJOPG010000312.1:0-4581 GCA_046050865.1 Cyanobacteriota bacterium | reverse complement strand
ATTGGTTCTTTGGGGGTGGTGTTTTATTGATTTTAATTCAAAAAACTTTGTGTTTTAAAAACCGTCAAACTATTGTATTGTCTAGGTTCTCAGCGTTCTCGGGGGACGAATCCCTCTCAACCGCGCATTTACCAATATAGGGCGATTTCCAAGTTGTGTCAACCTTTTACCAAAACTTTTTTGCTGCGAGATATTTTCGCTCCTTATATATTATCTTTTAACCTTTGCCAGATATAGTGTTAAGGCATCTAATTTATTGTTTGAATCAGCTAAAAAGTTTGTATGACTAATTTACCTTCCTTAATAATTGTCGATCGCTTGCTGGAAAATTGGTTGTTAGAGGATATTGGCAGAGGAGATTTTACTACGCAAGGATTGTTCAATGACAAAATTGAAATCAATCAAGCAGTGTGGGTTACGAAAGAAGAAGGGGTGATTGCAGGACTGCCCATCGCCGCTAGAGTTTTTCAATTATTAGATGCGTCAGCCAAATTTGTTTTGGATATCCAGGAAGGAGAATATTGTCAGTCGGGAACTCAGATCGCTAGTCTACAAGGAAGTAGAGCAGCTTTGTTAACAGGAGAGCGGGTCGCACTTAATTTAGCCATGCGGTTAAGTGGCATTGCTACTGCAACCCGCAATTATGTAGAAGAGATTGGCGACTTGCCCACCAAATTTGTCGATACTCGCAAAACGACACCGGGGTTGAGAGTCCTAGAAAAATATGCCACCAGAGTCGGCGGGGGGCTAAATCATCGCCTGGGATTAGATGATGCGGTGATGATCAAAGATAACCACATCAAAGCAGCCGGTGGGATAGAAAAAGCGATCGCCCTGCTCAGAAACAATATTCCTTATCCCTTAAATATAGAAGTGGAGACCAGCAATCTAGAGGAAGTTCACCAGGCATTAGCCCACGGTGCAGATATTATCATGTTGGATAACATGCCCCTGGAAATCATGACGGAAGCCGTAAAAATAATTCGGGAAACCAATGCTCAAGTCAGAATTGAAGGATCGGGCAATATTACTTTGAAAACTATTCGTGCCGTGGCGGAAACTGGAGTTGATTATATTTCTAGTAGCGCACCGATAACGCGATCGCCCTGGTTGGATTTAAGTATGAGGTTTGTTTGATT
This sequence comes from Cyanobacteriota bacterium, assembly GCA_046050865.1. Taxonomy (GTDB): domain Bacteria; phylum Cyanobacteriota; class Cyanobacteriia; order Cyanobacteriales; family Xenococcaceae; genus Waterburya. The sequence goes on along the minus strand of JBJOPG010000312.1, from coordinate 3,442 downwards.
TCTCAGGATAGGCGACACCATCTCTTGTCTCGATCATTAATCATCAGCTCTGGCAGCATCCATTACTTGCTACATTGTGGTTAGGTACAAACCCAAGTTAAATTAAGAAACCTTGTACTTGCCCTGGTGGCATTTGTTTCTGATATGAAACGGTTTTTTCCCTTCTTACTCAAAACGATCACAATCATCGCTGGCATGTGGTTGACCTTTGAATTTGTTTCTCAGCTATTTGCGGAAATACTCTGGTTTCAAGAGGTGGAATATCTCCCCATCTTTCTCTCCCGACGTTTCAGTCAATATGGTCTTTGGTTGGTAGCCACTTTCTTTTCTGGACTATTTATCGGCGGGAATCTCTGGTTAGCCAGTCGTTGGCAGTGGCAGTGGTTGCCAAAGAATGAATGGTATGAAGTCGGGTTGCCCGTTACTCCCGAACAAAAGCAACTATGGGGTAGGGAGATGTTTAAAGCTCCGCAAAATAAGCTTTTAACCACACCTCCGCCTGAAAAAAAGACTTATTCTCCTCGTTTAAAACTACCTTTGCTTTTAACAGCGGCGATCGCAGGTGCGGTAGGTATTACCTATATCCTGATTAATTCTATGGATGTTGCTTTGTCTGTCTGGCAAACTAGCTACCGTCTGCCGCAAATCGCCACAAATTTCAAGCCGCCTATCGATACCTTTAACCTAAATAATTTAAGCGGTTTTTTGATTAGTTATTTGCGCCAGTTGCTTTTAGTTCTCACTATTGTTGGTTTGTTGCTCTGGAAACCACAAAAAAGTTTAAAAGCGATCGCTATTGTCCTCAGTATTGTCTTTGGCATGATCGCCGCAGGAAACTGGACAGTATTTCTGCGCTTTTGGCATCCCGCTCAATTTGATTTAGTTGATCCACAGTTTGGTCGAGATATTGGCTTCTATATTTTTCGCTTCCCTGTGTGGCATTTAATCGAATCTTGGTTGCTGGCTTTATCCTGCTGTACCCTACTTAGCTGTGCCTTATACTATCTATTGTCAGGCAATAGCCTATCGGAAGGTCGTTTCCCAGGCTTTACCAAGATCCAACTGCGGCATATTTCTTTCCTTGGTGCAGCGGCGATGATGGCATTAGCCTTTCAGCATTGGTTAAATCGTTTCGACTTACTGTATAGTTTCCGTGGGGTGGTTTACGGTGCAGGCTATACCAACATACAAGTTCAGCTACCGATAGAAGGATGGTTGACTCTGGTCTCAATTGTTAGTGGGATCTGGCTGCTGTATAAGGGTTTTAGGGGCTATCGTAATCTCCAGATTCAACAGTTTAAAATTAAAAAAATTATTCTTTTAGTTTTACCTTTTACGGTCTATTTATCAGTTTTATTACTCAGTAACATCGCTAGTGCCACAGTACAGCGTTTCATTGTTCAACCAAATGAATTAGAGAAGGAAAGACCTTATATTGAGCGGAGTATTGCTTTAACCCGTAGAGCTTTCAACTTAGATAATATTGAAGCCAAAACCTTTAATCCCCAAGGGAAATTAACTGCCGCCGACATTAAAAAAAATAATTTAACCATCAAAAATATTCGCTTATGGGATACTCGCCCTATCTTGCAAACCAATCGACAGCTCCAGCAAATCCGCCCTTATTATCAATTCTACGATGCCGATATTGATCGCTACTTATTAAGCGGCAACCCTAATTTTGATAATGCTGAAAAACAACAGGTAATTATCGCTGCCAGGGAATTGGACTATGCTCAAGTACAGGATATTGCTAAAACCTGGGTCAACGAACATTTAATTTATACCCATGGTTATGGTTTTACCCTCTCCCCTGTAAATCAAGTAGCAGAGAGAGGTCTACCCTATTATTACGTTAAGGACTTAGGCACAGATAATGAAGAATCTGGTTCCCTAAGCGTCTCCGATGAGCGAATTCGCAATAGTATTTCCTTGAATAATCCCCGCATCTATTTTGGTGAATTGACCAATCCCCACATTATGACCTCGACCAAAGTTAGGGAATTGGATTTTCCTAGTGGAGAAGAGAATGTTTATAACGTTTACGATGGCAGCGGCGGCATCAAAATTGGTAACTATTGGCGACGACTATTGTTTGCCGAATACCTCAAGGACTGGCAGATGCTGTTTGCCCAAGATTTTACCCAAGACACAAAGCTCTTATTTCGCCGTAATATTAAACAAAGAGTGCAGGCGATCGCTCCTTTTCTCAGCTACGATCAAGACCCTTATCTAGTGGCAGCAAAGACAAATAATCAGTCCGATGATCAAAACCATCTCTACTGGATTATCGATGCCTATACGACCAGCGATCGCTATCCCTATTCTGATCCAGGCAGGAATAAATTTAACTATCTCCGTAACTCCGTTAAGGTAGTGGTGGATGCCTATAACGGTCAAGTGGATTTTTATATGGCTGATGAGTCAGATCCCATGATTCACTCCTGGAATCAAATTTTCCCCCAGTTGTTTAAACCCTTATCGGCGATGCCAGAGGATCTTCGGCGACATATCCGCTATCCCGAAGATCTATTTAGTATTCAGTCCGAGAGACTCCTCACCTATCACATGCGAGATCCGCAAGTATTCTATAATCGTGAGGATCAATGGCAAATTCCCCAAGAAATCTATGGAGAAAAATCTCAGACCGTAGAGCCTTACTACTTGATCATGAAGCTCCCCACTGCCAATCAAGAAGAATTTACCCTGCTTCATCCCTATAGTCCGACTAATCGTCCGAACTTAATTGCTTGGTTAGCCGCTAGATCCGACGGTGCAGAGTATGGCAAGCTGCTACTCTACAAATTTCCTAAGCAGAAGCTAGTTTATGGAATAAATCAAATTGAAGCCTTGATTAACCAAGATCCAGTGATTTCTCAACAAATTTCCCTGTGGAATCGGGAAGGCTCACGGGCAATTCAAGGGAATTTACTCATTATTCCCATTGAACAATCCTTACTCTATGTCGAACCGCTCTATATCGAAGCGAAGGAAAACAGCTTACCTGCTTTAGCCAGAGTAATTGTGATTTATGAAAACAAAATTGTGATGGCGGAAACTTTGGATGAGGGTCTAAAGGCAATTTTCCAGCCTGAAAATGATGCTGGTACCATCATTCGTCCTTTAGCAGCTGGTACTAGCGGAAGCTGAATAAAATAAGTAGTTGTGTGAAAATTACCCCTCAAAGTTCGTAGAATTCAGTGGAAGATAAATTAGCTTAGATCAACTTTTGATTACATTCTCATAATGTTCAACGGTGGGAAAAGGATCATAAAAATGATGTAGGAGTTTTTTCCAGGCTTGATATTCTCGTGACTGTCTAAAACCAACGGTATGATCTTCGATGGTTTGCCAATTAACCAGTAGTAAATACTGATTTTCGATCTCTAAACACTTTTGGAGATTGTGAGAGAGGTATCCCTTCATTGAAGCAATAATTTGG
>JBJOPG010000311.1:0-4627 GCA_046050865.1 Cyanobacteriota bacterium | reverse complement strand
TTAGGGAAAAGAGTTTATTTTTTGTTCCATTAGTTAACTAATTGTGGTAGGAAATGCCAAACTATAATAAGCAGCATCATTGAATTGAAATTCGTCAATGATTTCTAATTTTAGTTTCCGATGGGCTTTAAGGGATCTTTGATTGATCTGGTTGATAAAAGTCACCCCAATCGGATACTTTGCTGCCAAGTTAGAACTCATAGTCTGAAATAATTGGGGAAATGCTCCACTTCCCCGCCAAGCTCGATCAATACAGACAGGCCCGTACTGAAAATTATCCGATACACAACGTATACAACAATTGTATAGCATAGGTTTGAGTTTATTATGTAAATTATACAAAGTAAACAACATAAACAATTATCTTTCGCTTCTTTGTTGTAGATATTCTAATGTCCAACCTTTCTCCAACATAACAGTTAGAGGTGTCCATTCGCCTGTTGCTTCCATGACGATGATACCCTCTTTAGTTCCTTGACTAGCTCGAACCAATCCTTGTTCTTTAGCCAATTTAAACCATTCAGAAAATTCATCACTAACATTGGCAATTTTTCTTTCTTCATCTGTTAAATTAGGTATCCAATTTTCTTCTAGAGCTTTACGAAATAATCCAGCTTTTGAGTTAACTTTTTTACCAGTAGCGATATATTCTTCTATTGCTTTTATAGCATCATTAACTTCAGCTTCAGACTGTGTTTTAATTATTTCGTAAAGTTTAGCGTTCATTCTAATTCCTAAATCTGATATTTTTGATTTTAATTCATCATTGTTTATTGAATTGTTAATTTTTCTTTTAGTATCAATTGATGTTACTTTAGGATGTGCATTTGGATTACTAAGAAGATATTTATCTAGTTCTGATTTAGTTAAATTTAGTTCAGTAGTTATCTTTTCTAGTTGTTGCTTTAATCTCTGGTTTTCTTGTGCCACTGATGATAGTTCATAAAGCCTACCTTGAACTACTTCAATATGTTTTTTCTGTTGATTAATTTCATCACGTAGCTTTTTGTTATCCTCCTTTAGATTGTAAATTAAAACAGCTTTAGATTGGTCGGAAGCAGGTTGGAACGACTGTGGCTTTTTAGAACGCTTTCTTACCTCTTTCTTTTGCTGCTCTCTAAGATGCTGAATACGAGCTTTTAACTCATCATATTTATACAAGTAAGGAACAGATACGCCAGCTTTTTCAGCCACGCTTTTGAAGGTAATATTTGTACCTAATTTAACTAATTCAGCAATAGCTTTTTCAGTTCGTTCTAGAGCGTCTTTTTTCTTGGCTTCTGCTGTAGCCATCAAAATATCTGGATTACCACCTGGATTACCTTTAGGCACTTTGCTCACCTCCATCTTGTTCGGGGAAACTTTCGTCTCCATAGACAACTTCTTTCTGTTCCAAACCTCTGATAATCTTTTTGAGATTTTCTGCTATTGGTAGATTCGTTTCGATTTGGCGATTCCAGCCGTTAGCTCTCGCATTTTCAATGAGTTTTTCTGTTTCTTCTAGACGGTTTCTATGCACATCTAGAAATTCAACTGTCGTGCGAAGATGAGAACAAGATAAGCAAGGACTTCCTTCTACTGGACAGCTTTTAGTAACAGGCAATCCACAAAATCCATCGGGTAGAGTCTGAGCTTTCATGTTTTTCTTAATCCACTGCATTTCAGCAGTATCTAGTTCTGGGTTTGCTGACACTACAACTTCCCCTTGATTATTGAAAACCCTGCCATCCCAGAACTTTTCCATCTCCTGCTTCATAGTCTTGTCATGTATGTGAGCATACACAGAAGTCATTTTTGGAGAATCATGACCTAACCGTTTTTGAACTATGTGCTGCGGTACTCCGTTATTAATTAACTCAGTACCATGAGTATGACGAAACTGATGCAATTGCCCCAAAGAAAATATTTCGCCAGTTTCATTTCTAATATTCATTTCATCTGCAAAACGATGGAGATAACCTCTAACAGTTTTTGCTTGTAATTTCCTTTCCCAAGGTTCAAAATAATTTAAAGGTAAAAGAGGTTGATTAGTATATTTGTGTTTATTTTTATAGTCGCTAAAGTCATGACTATTTCTAGTGTCACAAAACAAATACTGCCACCCTTCATTTAAACTATCAATTATGAATTTTTTCTGCTTGTGTATTAAATCTGCTAATTCTTTAGAAATTATCAAAGAGATTTCTTTTTTCATTTTTCTTTGATAAATCCTAATCCAATACGCACCTGTACTATCTTGGCTCAAACAGTCATACTTTAAACTTAAAAGCTCTGAAGTTCTTAGACCTGTACCAAGCAGTATTTCTATCATGCAAACTACGGTTGCGGGGAGAACATTATAATTATCTTTTATTTGCTTAAGAATTTTGTCAGGAATATATCTAGGAAGTGATTTTGTAGACTTAGGATAATCGTCAGGAAATATTAATTGGTTCTTCGTAACATCTATCCAATTAAACCTGCCGCAGTCTTCAAAAAATTGACGTATATGCCCTAATCTATGTATTTTTGATTGATAAGCAGGATTAGTAGATGAAAAATTAACTATAAATTCTATAATGATCTTTCTATCTATATCCTGTGGATTAACATCATAATCTTTTCTGCTTATGAAATTAGAAAAGTACCTGATACTAGACATTTTTTGGCAGAGGGTATTTCCAGAATCAACAGCAGATTTAAATCTAATCCATTCTTTTGCAGCTTGCTTTAACCATTCGGGTTTAACTTTAGAAAACGTAAGGCTGTAATTACCATTTGAACCTGGCTCTACTCCCAAAATACGCATATCCCAAATATCATAATTAAACATTTTTTCGGGAGTTATGTTTTCAGGCAAGATATATCTTGCACTAGCAAATGTAGGATTTTCTCCAAAGCTTCTACCACAATTATTACAAAGATATTTTTGCTTTTTGTTTAGTTTATCTTTGCCATAAAGTCTTACGTCAAAACTTTTACATTTGGGACAGCTATTTCCATGATAAGCTAATGGTCTTTCTGTTTTAACATAAGCACCTCCATAAAAGTATTTTCGGCAATCTTTACACTGATATTTTTGCTTTTTTGTCTTCGGGCAACATCCATTTTTTCTAAAATTATTACTATTACAATGAAGGCAATTTGAAATTGTTTTTTGAATATTTAACTTTACTGACTTTGAATATTCTTCACCTCTGAAGCATCTTCTACAGTCTTGGCATTGATATCTTTTTCTATTGCCATAACGACCTGAATTTTTTAACTTAGAACTACCGCATCTAACACATTTTGGATCATTGATATTAAATTCACTTTCTTGAATCTTTCTTTGTTGTGCCATTTATTCAATTCCTTTCTTGTCTAAATATTCCTGATAAGCTTGCTTCATGTCATCGTCAGTTAGGTGAACATAAGTATTGATTGTGGTCTGAATATCACTATGACCTAATCGTTTTTGCACGTAGCTCATATCCATCCCAGAACGAATTAATTGTGTAGCGTGAGTGTGCCTTAATAGGTGAGCATAAACATCTATTCCAGTTTTCTTTTTAAGACTTTTAAACAATCCTCTGACTGTCGAATATTTCATTGGGTGTCCAATCTCACTCTTCCAGATATTTACAAACACATAATCAGAATCAACATCTGGGTATTCATCAATAATGTAGCGACCATAGAGTCTCATTAAATCACCCGAAGCTTGGACAATTCTTTCTGATTTAGACTTACCTTTCGCATCATTTACATTGTCATCACGATACATGATATGAATTTCATTTTTACCTCCTACAGAATTTACATCGCTGTGACGTAATCCGAGAGCTTCGCCAACCCTAATTCCAGTTTCAAACAAAAGTTTGATTAAGAATTTGTTTCTAAGATTGTTGCAAGCGTTAACTAACGTTTGTACTTGTTCAGTAGTTAAAGTGCCAGGAAACTTCTTTGGTTCTTTTAGCTTTAACAACTTAGTTAGAGTTGCCTTCTTTTTGGACATCTCGTACAGCACAGGTTTGTACTTAGGATTAAGTATTTTGACCTCTTTGTATAGCTCTAAATCTTTAGCTGTACCCTGTCTTTGATGATATTGGTAGAAACTATACACGGCAGAAAGAATCGTGTTAATTGTCCTTTCAGTTCGCTTTGCTTCCTTTGGTTCAATTGAAACTACTCTAGGGTCGGGGCTACGTAGCCAGAGAATAAAGTCTGCTAGCTGCGGTTCTTCTATCTCTTTCCAGTTAAGGTGTTTTTGACTGATAAAATCCCAAAACAACTTTAAATGGTGTGCGTATCCTTTTACCGTATTACTCGACCGTTCTAAGGCTTCTAGATAGCTTAGATACTCATTAACTGGATTAACTGGGAGAAAATCATCTCCTATCAAAATCCAGGTTGTTTCTTTCGTAGTTGGCAGCTTAATTCTTTGTACTTTCATTAAGCTTATATTGTTTATATAAAAATATTGCTTTAAATATTATACATAGAAAAAAACACAACGCAATATTTTTGTTGTTATTGTTGTTTATATATATTATTTTGTATCGGATAATGAAAAGAATTGTCTGCATTGTATTTGAGGTTTAGTAGCGTAGTTGTTAAGAGTTCCGTTATCTAGTTGTATAGTTTGCATGGCTGATTTTTTCCTTCT
>JBJOPG010000310.1:0-6296 GCA_046050865.1 Cyanobacteriota bacterium | reverse complement strand
AGATATGATTCCTCCACAAATCCTCAACCGTCTCAATCAGATTTTTGACCAAGCCGAAGTCTACGCTATTTATGGCTCTAGCGAAATCAGTTGTATGGGTTGTACTTTTTTAGCGCCGAAAGCAGAGGAATTGTCCCAAACTCTAGTGGGCAAGCCCTTTGACCAGGTGCAGTTACGAGTTTTGGATGATCAACAAAACGTAGTTTCGGCGGGGGTTAAGGGAGAGATTTACTTTGCGGGAACAGGTATTACCCAAGGCTATTTAAATTTGCCTGAATTAACTCAGGAGAAATATTTGCTACTTGATGGTCAACGTTTTTACCGTACAGGGGATTTGGGACTCTTGACGGCAGAGGGAAATTTACAAGTATTGGGCAGAGCGGATTTTCAAGTGCAAATTCGCGGTCTGCGGATTGAATTGGCGGATATTGAAGCTAATTTAAATTTACATCCAGAGATTATTAACTCCATTGTGGTGGCACGGTTAGATCAGAACCAAGAGCCACAGCTTATCGCTTATTTCGTGGCGGTGGATTCTGATGCTGTGCCTAAGAACAAGGAATTGCGTGATTTTCTGGGGACAGTCCTACCTCAGTATATGATTCCGTCCCAGTTTGTGGTTTTAGAGCGGTTTCCCCTGAATCTGCATGGGAAAATCGATCGCCAGGCTTTACCTGCACCTGAATCGGTTAAAATTACATCCTATTTTGCCCCTCAAACGGAAATAGAGCGGCAATTGGTAGGGATTTGGGCTGAGGTACTTCACCTTGAGCCTGCCGCTATCAGCGTTGATGATAACTTTTTTACCCTCGGTGGACATTCTTTGTTAGCAACTCAAGTTATTTCTCGCATCCGAGACACTTTTGAGGTAGCAATATCCATCAGTAGTTTATTTGAGTTTGCCACTATTGCTGAATTAGCTCCACACATTGAGCATGCCGACTCTGACATCACCTTACAAGCAATTTTTCCTTTAGCCGAAAGAAGCCAAATTCCTTTATCCCTGGCACAACAAAGGCTGTGGTTTTTGTATCAAATGGAATCACAAAGCTCGGCTTACAATATTCCTTTGGCTTTGCAGTTGACAGGAGTGGTTGATGTTAACTTACTCCAACAGTCCATTGCCGAAATTGTACGTCGTCATGAAACTTTAAGGACTAATTTTCGGGTGATTGAGGATGCTCCTTCCCAGGTAATTGCACCCTCTGTTACTATTCCCTTGTCCATAGTTAATCTGCAAGCATTCTCTGAGGCAGAACGAGATCAAGAATATCAACGTCTAGCTACTCTGGAAGCAAATCGCTACTTTAACTTAACAGAGGATGTTTTACTGCGGACAACTCTGGTGCAGTTGAGTTGTGACACCCAAGTGCTGTTAGTGACCATGCATCATATTATCTCTGATGGTTGGTCTTTAGAGGTTTTTACTCAGGAATTAGCCAGTATCTACGGTGCTCTAGTAACAGGACAACCATCTCCTTTAGCAGAATTATCACTCCAGTATGGAGACTTTGCTGCTTGGCAGAGACAGTGGTCACAAACAGAAGTTTTCGACCCTCAGCTAAATTATTGGCAGCAACAATTAGCTGCTCTCCCTGCTTTGCTGGAGTTGCCGACGGACCATCCTCGTCCTGCGATCCAGACTTTCTCTGGCAGAGTATGCTCAACAGACAGGTACTACTTTGTTTATGACTTTGTTAGCTGCTTTTGCTATTTTATTAGCTCGCTACAGTGGTCAGCGAGATCTGGCGATCGCTTCTCCCATTGCTAATCGTAATCGTCATGAACTGGAACCGCTAATTGGTTTTTTTGTTAACACTTTGGTCTTGCGTACCAACCTAGAAGACAATCCTCGGTTTTCCGAGTTATTAGCCCAAGTTAGACAGATGACTTTGGATGCTTATGCTCATCAAGATGTTCCCTTTGATAAATTAGTCGAAATTCTGCAACCTGAACGTAGCCTTAGTCATAACCCGCTGTTTCAGGTAATGTTCATTTTACAAAATGGCAGCGCCACCGCTAAACAGATGTCTGATGTGACTCTCACTCCTTTGGCTGTCGAGCAGGTTACTGCTCAATTTGACCTAACTTTATCCATGGAGCAGACTGCCAAAGGCTTAACAGGATTTTGGCAGTATAACAGTGATTTATTTGAACCTCAGACGCTAGAGCGGATGACAGGAAATTTTCAGGTGTTACTGGAAAGTATCGTTAGTTGTCCTGAACAACCTGTTCTCAGCTTACCCTTACTTACAGCCAGGGAGCGTCATCAATTGTTATTTGAGTGGAATAATACCCACAAAGTTTATATTCAACAATGCATTCATCAATTGTTTGAAACCCAGGTAGCTCTGACCCCTAAACAGATTGCTGTGGTATTTGAAGACCAGCAGTTAACTTATCAAGAATTGAATTTCAAAGCGAATCAATTAGCAAGATATCTTCAGCAGTTGGGGGTTGCCCCTGAGACTTTAGTTGGTGTCAGTCTCGATCGCTCTTTGGAGATGTTGATTGCCCTGTTGGCTGTCCTCAAAGCTGGAGGGGCTTATGTCCCTCTTGATCCTCATTATCCTCCTGATCGTCTGGCTTTGATGGTGGAAGATTCTGGCTTATCTATTTTGCTAACTCAAGAGGCAAATGCGAATGTGATTCCTGATTACCAGGGTCAAACAATTTGTCTCGATACCCAATGGTCTGATATTGCCCTGTATGAGGGAGATGATTTAGGTGTCTCCCTACAGCCCAATAACTTGGCCTATATTATCTACACTTCAGGTTCTACAGGTAAACCCAAAGGAGTACAACTAGAACATCGAGGTGTCGTCAACTTCTTGCAATCAATGCAAACTGAGCCAGGGATGAATGAGCAAGATATTCTCTTGGCTGTTACCAGTATTTCTTTTGATATTGCAGTATTAGAGTTGTTTTTGCCTCTAATTATCGGTGCTAAAGTGATTATTGCTGCTCAGCAGGTAACTGCCGATGCTAATCAATTATTAGCATTGATGTTGCGCTCGCAGGCGACCATGATGCAAGCGACTCCTGCTACTTGGAGGATGTTAGCCGCAACTAAATGGAGTGAAATGCCTCCTTTGAAAATGCTTTGTGGTGGCGAGCCTCTACCCCATGATCTAGCGCAATTAATGTTACAGAAATGTTCTTCTTTATGGAATGTTTATGGTCCTACGGAAGCTACTGTTTGGGCTACGGTACAGGAAGTTAAACCTGATTTTGATTCTATTCCCATTGGTCATCCTCTAGCTAATACCCAAGTTCGCATCTTAGATACTTCTGGACAGTTAGTACCAATTGGGGTGTCGGGGGAAATTCATCTTGGTGGGGTGCAGTTGGCTCGTGGTTATCTCAATCGTCCTGACTTGACCGCCGAAAAATTTATTTTCAACCCTCACAATCAGTCTGAGCGCTTGTATAAAACTGGTGACTTGGGACGCTATTTGCCTGATGGCAGTATTGAATGTTTGGGGCGAATTGATAATCAGGTAAAAATTCGTGGTTTTCGGATCGAATTAGGTGAAATTGAATCTAATCTTGGTTCCCATGCTTTAGTTAGCAGTTGTGTCGTGGTGGCGCGGGAGGATGTTTCCGGGGATAAGCGCTTGGTAGCTTATCTGATTGCTAACAATAATGTCCCGTCGGTCAAAGAATTACGGCAGTTTTTGGAGCTAAGTTTGCCTCACTATATGATTCCCAGTCATTTTGTGATTTTAGACAGTTTTCCTTTGACTCCCAACGGCAAAATTGACCGTCGAGCCTTACCCGCGATCGAGGAACAACCTAAGTCAACGGCGATTATCGCTCCTCGCAATGAAACCGAACAACAGCTAGCTGAAATTTGGCAGTCAGTCTTGAATCTTGAGACTGTCAGTATTGACGATAACTTTTTTGAATTGGGGGGACATTCACTGTTGGCTGTTAAGTTGTTTGACAAAATTGAACAAATCTTCGGTAGAAAGTTACCTTTAGCTACTCTTTTTCAAGCTCCGACCATTGAAAAATTAGGAGGAATACTGGTTTCACGGAACATGAATTTCTGGAATTCTTTAGTGCTACTGAAACCAGGAAATTTAAACCTAGCACCATTATTTTTGGTACATGATGCTGATGGTGAAACGATGCTGTATTCAGGTTTGGCAAATCATCTTGAGGATGAGCGCCCTGTATACGGCATCCGACCCTATAGCCAAGAAGATTGCCCGATTCTCCACACTCGCATTACTGATATGGTCAAGCATTACATTAGCGAAATACGTAAAGTCCAACCCCAAGGCCCATATTTAGTGGGAGGCTTGTGTTGTGGTGGAGTTTTGGCATTTGAGATCGCTTGTCAACTTCAAGCTCAGGGAGAACAGGTTCCCTTCCTCGCAATTATCGACGCGATCGATGTCAAGGAGCTAAATTTAGACAATTTTGTGATGCAGAATCGCCTAACTGGTCTATCAAAAATTTTGGGTACTCAATCTGGAGTTAAGGAGAAGCGATCGCTTCGACCCTTGCTTAAAACCTTAATTAATAAAATTAAAAACCTAGTAGTCTATGAAGCTAGCATCAGAATTAAGAGAGCGAAGCAAAAATCTCAGTTTATGCTGCTCAGATACTATCTAGACCGTGGGCTGGCACTACCCCAATTTTGTCGCCATATTTCCGTCAGAACTGTTTATGAAACAGCACGAGCAGAATATAATCCCTCTACTTTTCAAGGTAAATTGACTCTTTGGCGAGCCACGGAAAATTTGATAGAAGATCCAGCCATTGACGATACTCCCGCCATCCAGGTTACTAGAGATCCTCTTTTGGGTTGGGGTCAGCGTTCAACCAAAGGGGTCGAGACATTTGATATACCTGGGGGTCATTCCAGCATGCTCCAAGAACCCCATGTCCAGACTATGGCAAAAATCATGCAAGGTTGTATCAATTCTGCTGTAGCTGATGAATCAGTGAGCGATTAGGCTCCCAATACTTTTCGTTTAAGCTTTGTTATTGATCGGGTTACTAGTAGGTAGTAGGTAGTAGGTAGGAAGCGATCGCTACTCTTTAATTTATTATTTTTCTAGCCTCATAGATTAATCTGTATTTGTTAAACGAGAAGTATTGATTAGGTGGGACGCGCCTACGCAAGCGATCGCCAAATAAAAGAGCTATAAGCTATAAGCTCTAGGCTATAAGCTTTTGATAAACCCAAGATTCACACAGATCTTAAAAAACAACCAAATTTATCATTAAATTTATTCTTATCAGCTATGTACAGTTCAGCCAAGCTGCAAGCCTCTCCGACACTGCTCGTTGTCATTGTTAACTATCGAACTCCCCAGTTAACCATTAATTGTTTACATTCTTTGAGTAGTGAAGTCAGGTCATTATCTGGAGTGAAGGTTACGGTGGTTGATAATGCTTCTGGGGATGACTCCGTTGCACAAATTAGTAACGCCATTCACACAGAAAATTGGTCGGAGTGGGTATCTTTAATTGCCTCTTCACACAATGGTGGTTATGCTTTTGGCAACAATTTAGCTATTCGCCCTGCCTTAGGAGCTGCTAGTCCACCAACCTATTTTTATCTACTTAACCCTGATACTGAAGTGCGTCCTGGCGCCCTCACTGCTCTCTGGGAGTTTATGGAGCAGCATCAAGAAGTGGGAATTGCCGGGAGTAGCTTGGAAGTTGAGGCGGGCAAGGTGTGGCCGATCGCTTTCCGCTTTCCTAATATCTTTAGCGAACTAGATTCGGGGTTGCGCTTGGGTATAGTTTCTAAACTATTAGCTAATTGGCGGGTTTCACGCACTATGAGCAACCAAGTCTGTCAAGTTGATTGGCTACCAGGCGCGAGTATGATGATTCGTCGTCAAGTGTTCGAGTCTGTAGGCTTAATGGATGAGGAGTATTTTCTTTACTATGAAGAAACTGACTATTGCTTACAGGCAAGAAAAGCAGGTTGGTCTTGTTGGTATGTTCCTCAAAGTCGAGTTATGCACATTGCAGGGCAAAGTACTGGCGTTACAGAAAATACGTCTAACAATCAACGGCTGCCCAAATATTTGTTTGAATCAAGACAAAGATATTTTGTCAAAAATCATGGTTGGTTATACACAGCTCTAGCGGATACTGTTTGGATTTTAAGTTTTAGTTTCTGGAGAATTAGACGCTTAATTCAGCGGAAGCCAGATTTAGATCCACAGAATTATCTCTGGGATTTTATTAGTCATAGTGTTCTGTTTAAACCATTGGGGCAATTATCTTTTAATAAATGGGTTTAAAGCCCCGTCATTTATGACGATTGG
>JBJOPG010000309.1:0-8116 GCA_046050865.1 Cyanobacteriota bacterium | reverse complement strand
CCCTTTTCCCGATCTTAACTAGATAATTAATTTTGCACGACTACTTATGACCCTATATCAACCTTTTATCGACCAGGCGATCGCCACCTTGCAGTCGAAGCTGAGGCAAATTAGAGCGGCTCATGTCCAGGGAGGAGACTCGCTTCAGGTACTTAATTTTGTGATCTTTCCTCGCCTTAACTATGATCTCCCTTTTTTCGGCGCAGATTTAGTGACCTTACCTGGGGGTCATTTGATTGCGATCGATATGCAGCCACTTTTTAGTCAGCATCAGGCTTATCAGGCTAAATATAGTGGCGAGCCAATCATGTCAATGTTCCACCAATATCAACAGGATTTGCCTTGGGGCGGAGACTTCCCAGAAGAAGCACAACAATATTTTTCTCCTGCTTTTTTGTGGACTCGTCCGTCAGAGACAGAAGTAGTGGAAAATTTAGTCTTTAAGGCTTTTTGTGACTATCTTGATGCTTATCTTAGTTTTGTCGAACAAGCAGTAACGGTGACAGATCCTCAACAGCTAACGGCGATTTTTCAAGCTCAAAAAAGCTATGCTGACTATCGCGCCGAAAAAGACCCTGCCAGGGGCATGTTAACCCGTTTATATGGCGCAGAATGGACAGAAGAATATATTCATGGCTTCCTCTTTGATCTAGAGCGAACTTTAGCCACTGTTTAGGTTTTCGTCATGATTTCGGGTTGTTAGTGGGGGCTTGAAAAAACTCTACAGGCAGTAATGAGTCAGCTAATTGTTGATAAAAGTAACAGTTAATTGCTTTGGGTTACGGAAGAATAAGATAATGAACGTTAGCAAACCTTGTTTCTTATAAGTATTTGCCTTGTTAGGACAGCAGTGTTTGTCCATCAAAAGTTCTCTCTTGGCTGATTAGCTATGAATTGAGCCTTAAGCTCAATACCGAACTAAACAGCTAGTTTGACAAGACCAAACAAGGAACATTATTTGAATGTAACTTTAACAAAAAGTAAAAAATTGTTGAAGGTGGTCAGCAAAACCTGGAAAATTTAACAAGACGTAACAAACTATGGTTCGTTGTCGTTGTATAAAAGTTACCTGAGGGATAAATGCCTGGAGGCGATGCCAAAATGCGATCGCGGAGTGTGGGTAGAATACTTCAGACTTTGTGAAATGCCTTGGATAACCGCCGTAAATCTATCTCTTTTACGGTTTTTTATTAAGCGTGTAAAGTTTTGTTAGGTGACTTAAGTAACTCTGACTAAGTGCCTAGAGAATAGTAACTTAGCACCTTCGACAATCAACCACTTTCTGGAAGTTAGCGATCGCTATTAACGGAAAGTTGTTTTTAAGTTAAGATTCCTTTTTGAAGTTCAACTAAACCAAAATTAATTCGAGTAGGAGATTATTTATAATGTTCGACGCATTTACTAGAGTCGTTTCCCAGGCTGATGCCCGTGGTGAATTTCTATCCGGCAGTCAGTTGGATGCTCTAAGTGCTATGGTTGCAGCTAGCAACAAACGTATGGATTCAGTTAACCGTATTACTGGTAACGCTTCCGCTATTGTCACTAACGCCGCTCGTTCTCTGTTTGCAGAACAGCCTCAACTAATCGCTCCTGGTGGTAACGCTTATACTAGCCGTCGTAACGCTGCTTGTTTGCGCGACATGGAAATCATCTTGCGCTATATCACTTACGCTATCTTCACTGGTGATGCCAGTGTTCTAGAAGATCGTTGTCTAAATGGACTACGTGAAACTTATCTAGCTTTGGGTACTCCTGGTGCTTCCGTTGCTGTTGGTGTGCAAAAAATGAAAGAAGCTGCCTTAGCGATTGTTAACGACAGAAATGGTATTACTCCTGGTGACTGTAGTGCTATTGCTTCTGAAATTGCTGGCTACTTCGACCGTGCTGCTGCTTCAGTAGGTTAGTTCTCCAGAGCAGACTTATTTTCTTTCCAGCAGACATCAACCTTTGGTTGTTTAGAAAAAATTAGTAAAACAAGAGAAACATTACAATCATGAAAACTCCTTTAACCGAAGCAGTATCATCTGCTGACTCCCAAGGTCGTTTCTTAAGCAGTACTGAGATCCAAACTGCTTTTGGTCGCTTTAAGCAAGCCAATGCTTCTTTGGAAGCAGCAAAAGCTTTAACTAGCAATTCTCAGAGCTTAATTGATGGCGCTGCTAACGCAGTCTATGCAAAGTTCCCATACACTACTACCACTTCTGGTCCTAACTACGCTTCCACTCCTACTGGTAAAGCAAAGTGCGCTCGTGACATTGGTTACTACCTCAGAATGGTGACTTACTGTCTAGTTTCTGGTGGTACTGGCCCTATGGACGAGTACTTGGTAGCTGGTTTGGATGAAATCAACCGTGCTTATGAACTATCTCCTAGCTGGTACATCGAAGCTCTAAAATACATCAAGGGCAATCATGGTTTAAGTGGCGATCCTGCTACTGAAGCGAATTCCTATCTTGACTATGCGATCAATACCCTTAGCTAAGCCTTAGCTAAGATCTAATGGCTTCTTTCAGTTAGTCATTAACCTGTGTTTAGTTTACAGGTAGTATTTATGAGAGTCATGTTTTGACTCCTAAAGCGATACTCAGGAGAGTATGCGAATGCCAGCAAGCTGCTAGTATTTGTTTACTTTCCTGAGTATTGTCATTTTGATCCGAGGGATAAGCTTTTTAAAGACTTAAGGACAATCAATGAGTGATTTGAACAATTCAAATGATGCTGCCAATTCTGCTGAAGTGGAACAGTTGACCTTGCCCCAGGCGATCGCCAATCTCAACCAAAAAGAAGATCTAGGAGCGCGGTATTATGCAGCCTGGTGGTTGGGGAAATTCAGGATCAAAGAGCCAGAGGCGATCGCCGCATTATTAACCGCCTTAGAGGACGAACAAGACCGCGCCCCTGATGGAGGATATCCACTACGACGAAATGCAGCTAGAGCTTTGGGAAAACTGGGGGACAAGAAAGCGGTTGAGCCGTTGATTCGCTGTTTAGAATTTCCTGACTATTACGTAAGGGAAGCCGCAGCCCAAGCCTTAGAAAACCTTGAAGATCAAAGGTGTGTCCCAATACTGATGAAGCTATTAGAGGGGGGAGTAACTCAAGCTACTAGAGTCCCAGGAAAACCCCACTTAGTTCAACCTTATGAAGCGGTAATCGAAGCGTTGGGAACATTAGGGGCAACGGCAGCAATAGACTTGATTGAACCCTTTACTCAGCATTCAATGGAAAAGGTAAAATATGCCGCAGCGAGGGCAATGTATCAGTTAACCAAACAAGATCAATATGGAGAGATGCTGATTCAGGCGCTATCGGGGGACGACTTGCAATTACGGCGTTCTGCATTGATGGATTTGGGTGCAGTGGGATATGTCAAAGCAGGTCAGGCGATCGCTGATACTCTAGGGTCAGGCGATCGCTGATACTCTAGCCGAAAACAGTATGAAGCTAATTGCCCTCAAAGGACTATTGGAAACAGACTTAAAAAGTAAAGATTCAGCAATATCCCCTGAGAGTATCAATATAATGAACCTCATGGATTCTCTTCTTTAACCAGAGATGTTGATTGATAGGCTAGGGATAAAATTAAATTGCCTTCTAAACTAATTTCCTTTCCCCTGCCCAAACCAGGAAATTTATTTTACACAAATAGCTTGCCATGTCCGATGTTCAACAATTAATTGAGGCGGTAAATCAAGCCGATTCTGCCGACTTACTGTTAAAAACCGTAGAAGACCTAGCCGTCATTAGCGATCGCGCTGCCATACCGACTTTAGTTGAAGTTTTGGGTTTCAATAATCCTGGGGCTGCGGTAGCTGCGGTAGATGGCTTGATCCAAATTGGCGATCCGGTGGTGACATATCTCCTGGAGAACTTAGACGATTACAACTATGGTGCCAGAGCTTGGGCAACGAGAGTATTTGCCGGGATTGGCGATCCTGCTGCCTTAGATTTATTACTCGAAGCGGCGGTGAAAGATTTTTCCCAAAGTGTCCGTCGTGCAGCAGCTAAAGGTTTAGGGAGTATTCTCTGGTCAAAGTTGCCCCCAGAAGAAATGATTAAGGCACAGCAAAAAGTATTAGAGACTCTGTTACTTGCGGCAGAAGACGGAGAGTGGGTAGTGCGCTACGCGGCGATCGTCGGCTTAGAAGCGCTAAGTAAAACTTTGGCAGGGAGTCAACCTCATTTACTAGCAAAAATTAGGAATAAGTTTCAGCAATTACTCGATAGTGAGTCAGAGCCAGTCATTTCCGCTCGAATCAAATATGCGATCCGTATCTGATTAATCTATATAATCTTAAACAAAACTTTGAATTACTGGTCAAATCCCTTAAAAACTCCATTAGTTGCTTTTACTCTGGTTCTCATCTTGAGTTGGGGATTTTTTTGCTCCTCCGCAACGGCACTTTTAAGACAACACCATGAAACCCCTGATGTATTGCGCTATCATGCCCAAGACTCCCTCAAAGATCGTGACGGCAATACCTGGCAAGTATTATTATTTCCCGATAATACTCAAGGAGCAAAGACTACTTACTATTTGCGTCTAGTGGGATTTCCTGGGGTAAAAGCTTTTAGCCATCCTCAATCTTTAGAAGTTCTTACTTCCCAGGGCAAAGTCCTCATTGCCACTGACGCTTACCCTCAGTCCGCCCCTGCTCCCAATGTGGGTCAATATGACTTAACCTCAATTATCAGCCAACTGTTAGGAAAACAAAGCTTAACATTATCCGTTCCCCTCCAAGATAACCAAGAGCTAGCCCTTAAAATTCCCCGAGCAGTTTTAACAGAATGGCAGCTCCTCTTTGAGGAAATTGAATAGTCAATATTCAATTAAAAACTCAATAAAAATTTATTGTTATTTTAGAGTAGCGATCGGGAATTCTAATAAATAGTGTTCTACCGCTAGTTATTGCTACAGCAATTTAATTTAATGAATGCAGAAGAATTAGTACTACTATACCAACAAGGCGATCGAGATTTTAGTCGTGCTAATCTCAGTCAAATTCAGATTTTACAAGTTGAGCTAACCAATATCGACTTGAGCCGCACCGAGCTAGATTGGTCAAATTTTAGTGGTACGAACCTGACAGGTGCCAATTTTAGTCGGGCAAATCTTAGCAACGCTCGATTAATTAAGACAAATATGGCAACAGCAAATCTCAACAGTGCTGATTTAGCAGGGGCAGATCTGAGCTGGGCTAATTTGGAAAATGCCTCTTTAGCGAGAGTTGACTTAAGCGACGCAAATTTGAGTCAATCTTTTTTTTCTGGTGCGAACCTGGCTGATGCTGACTTGAGCGGAGCAAACCTAAGTCGAGCTAACTTGAGTGGGGCAAACCTAAGTCGAGCTAACTTGAGTGGGGCAGATTTGACGGGAGTGAATTTAAGTGGGGCAGATTTTACACGGGCAGACTTGAGCGAGGCTAATTTCACCAATGCGGATCTTAGTTTTGCTAGTTTTAATCGAGCTGATATGAGTGGCTGTAGCTTACGCCAATCAAATTTAGAGCAGGCATCTTTACAGGGGGCAAACTTGCGATCGGCTAATTTACGGAGCGCCATCTTAGCAGGAGCAGTCTTAAAAGAAACGGATCAAGGCAATAGTAGTCTGGCAACGATCTCACAATTGAGCTTGTCAAATTTTCGCCAAGATAACAAAATCGATTTTTGTTCTGCTAACCTTAAGGGTGCAAACTTACAAGATGCTAATTTACAAAATGCTAACTTTAGGTTTTCCCTGTTGTTTAAA
Organism: Cyanobacteriota bacterium; assembly: GCA_046050865.1. GTDB lineage: Bacteria > Cyanobacteriota > Cyanobacteriia > Cyanobacteriales > Xenococcaceae > Waterburya. Next base: position 2,367 of record JBJOPG010000309.1, on the reverse strand, counting down.
GCAACTCTAGAAAAAGTAAACTTGGAAAACGCTAGTTTGGTGGATGTTTATTTGCGGGGAGCCAATTTAAGAGGCGCTAACCTGAAAGGTACTATTTTAAGCGGAGTTAACTGGAAAGGAACTGTAATGCCTGATGGTACAACTCACCCTTAGAATATTTAGGTAGTGAGTAGTAGGTAGTAGGTAGTAGGTAGTAAGTAGTTAGCTACAAACCTAAGATCATTCGAGCTACAGAGAAGTAGATTAGGACTCCTAAGACATCTACCGCCGTGGTAATGAAAGGGGCAGACATCAAAGCGGGGTCTAAACCTATATTACGAAACAAAAAAGGTAATGCCGAACCAGCTACCGAAGCCAAAAGGGCGATCGCAATCAGACTAATGCCGACGGAAATAGCCACCGCCAAACTTCCCTGAAGAAAATATGCCCAAACCGTTGCCATACTGCCCAAGATTAAACCCAACAACATACCCGCTGTAGCTTCACGGAAAACAACTTTTCCTACCCCCATATTTTGAATTTCATCGGTATTCAAGCCTCGAATCACTACTGTAGAAGACTGTGCGCCAACATTTCCCCCCGTACCAGTTAAGAGGGGAATAAAGGCTGCCAAAACTACCACCTGTTGTAGGAGAGCTTCTTGGGAGCGAATAATTGCCCCTGTGACAGTATTGGTCAGCAGTAAGATAAAGAGCCAGACTACACGGCGACGAGCCACAGTCCATAAGTTGGTTTGAAAATAATTGTCCCCATCAGACTGCAATCCCCCCAGGGCATAGATATCTTCCGTGGCTTCTCGCTCAATAATGTCGATCACATCATCTACCGTTACCACTCCCACCAACCGTTCTTCACTATCCACTACGGGCAATGCCAGAATATCGTATCGTTGAATTGTGCGGGCTACCTCTTCCTGATCGGTATCAGTATGGACAAAAAGCACATCACGAGTCATGATCTCCGCCAAGCTAGTATCGGGGGCAGCGATTACCAAATCTCGTAAAGAAACAATTCCGGTCAACTGACGAGAATTACTGGTGACGTAGAGATAGTAAACAATTTCCGAAACATTCGCCAAACTTCTTATGTGCTCTAGGGTTTGGCTAACAGTTAAAGTCTCTTTCAGGGAGATATACTCAGGGGTCATAATCCGCCCTGCGGTATCCTCTCCATAGCCCAGTAAAATAGCCGTAGCTTGGCGTTCTTTGGGACTTAATTGTGATAGTAGACGACGCACTACCTTGGCGGGTAGCTCATCGAACATTCGTGCGCGATCATCAGGAGACATCTTATCTACAACGTCTAATACTTCCTGCCGTTTAAATTCTTGAATTAGTGCCTGTTGAACATCGGTGTTGAGATATTCATAAACCTCGATCGCTTCTCCTTTGGAAAGCAAACGAAAGGCAATTAGCTGGACTGCTTCTGGTAAACCTTCAATCGCTTCAGCAATATCGACTGGTTGTACGGGAATTAAAAGCGATTTTGCTCCCTGTAAATTGCCACTTTCTAAAAGTAGTTCTAGCTGGGATCTAACTAGTTGTCGTAATTCATTATATTTAGTTCCATTGGGTGTCATACATCACGTCCATTAATCAGATTTTGTTATTGCTTAATTTAGCTTGGCTGTCAGTCGATAAAATACTCCTTATCCAACTATTAGCTATTAGATCTAATTCACTTGTCATTTTTTAAGATTATTTTTTGTCTTTTGGTGAATCCTTTTAATTCGACTGTGTTAATGTACTAGAAAATAGAGATTTTAATTCGGTAGACGCGTTTGTTTCAATTTGTCATAACCTCTGGAGTATCTATAGATTGACGATAAATCGGCAAGCTTTCCTTCCTAATATTGATCTCAAAATGATCTCAAAATAATTTCGCAACTCAGGAGACAATCTATGTCAATCTATGTAGGCAATCTTAACTACGATGTTACTAAAGAAGATCTTACGACTGTTTTTGAAGAATACGGTACTGTATCTAGAGTTTCTCTCCCCTCAGACCGTGAAAGTGGTCGTCCCAGGGGCTTTGGTTTTGTTGAGATGAGCAGTGAAGAGGAGGAAACTAAGGCGATCGAGAATTTGGACGGTGCTGAATGGATGGGTAGAGAGCTACGAGTAAATAAAGCTAGACCCCGCGATAATAGTCGTGCTGGTGGTGGCGGTAATCGCAATTTTGAAGGTTCGCCCCGCAATTATTAAAAATTTGATTAAAATTTAAAAACCGCCCAACTCCTGAGTTTTTTAACTAGTGGTTAGGCGGTCTTGCCATGACTAAATTTCAGTGGAGTGATGAGGATAATTGCTTTTTGGTAGCATTACCCGATTTTCCTGGTAGTTATTGGCGTGCTCATGGCGATACTTA
>JBJOPG010000308.1:0-7322 GCA_046050865.1 Cyanobacteriota bacterium | reverse complement strand
TGATCTAGTACAGACATCCCAGCTTTGATTATGCTCAATAATTGAGTTCACTCTAGCTTATTTTTTGGGAGAATTAACAAAGATCGCAAATTAAGTAAAGGCTTTGTCTGGGTTCATAGCTAAAACCTCTCAGACATTAGCTTAATTAAAAAAGGGCTAGATGTTGACTTAAAACTCCCCAGGTAGGATTTGAACCTACGACCAATCGATTAACAGTCGACCGCTCTGCCACTGAGCTACTGAGGATTGCTGTATTGGCACTAGATAATAATAGCGAATGCCTTCCCACTTGGCAAGCAATTCACTAAAACTAATTTAAACGGGATCAATTAATCCATGAGGGCGGTCATTAACAGAATTGCTATAACAATCGATACTGAGTCGCTAGAATGGCAGCTTGAGTGCGATCGCGCAAATTTAATTGACTGAGAATACTGGTAACGTGAGCTTTGACAGTTCTTTCTGAAATATATAATTTTTGGGCGATTTCTTTGTTATTCGCACCTTGGGCAATTAAGGACAAAACTTCTTTTTCTCTGGGAGAAAGGGCTTGCAAAGAAGTAGCTAATTCCTGAGACAGAGGATAATGATGTTGAGCAGATGTAGTTAAAAATTTCTGAAATAAACCTGGGCCCAGCTGAGTATAGCCTTTAATGGTAGCTCTGATGGCTGCTGCGATCTCTTCGATATCTGTATCTTTTAGTAAATAGCCTTTCGCCCCAAATTGCATCGCTTGGGTAATATATTCATCATCATCAAAAGTACTTAAAACTAAAACTGGAATAGAACTAAATTGCTCAGCCAGCTTTTTAATTGCAGCCACACCATCCATCACAGGCATCCGCACATCCATTAAAATCAAATCTGGTTGTTCGGAAGTGTCATAAAGTTGGGCGACTAAAGCGATCGCACTTTTACCATTGTCTGCCTCGCCAACTATCTGAAAATCTGACTGGGATTCTAGTAAGCTTCTTAATCCTTGACGGATAATAGTTTGATCGTCTACCAGCAAAATACGAATCATAGTTTTAGCTATTAGTTTTTAGCTTGCTTCCTCCAACTTCTCTAGATGAAGAGGAACAACAGCGCTAATGTGACAACCTGTTCCTGGAAAACTAACTAAATTAAATTTTCCTCTCAAAGCAGTTGTTCTTTCTCGCATTCCTTGAATTCCAAATCCCGTGGTATTTTCTTGGGGGTTAAATCCAGTACCATTATCTTGAATTTGTACTTCTAAATAATTAACTACTAATTGTAGGGAAATTTTGACCTCCGTTGCTTGAGAATGCTTGATCATATTAGTTAAAGCTTCTTGCACGATACGATAAACCGTTGAGGTGATTTCATTAGACAACAGATCGGGGATCTCACTTTGGTAATGGAAAGTAATTTCAGTTCGATATTCTAAATCTTTGATTAGTTCAGCGATCGCCACTTTTAAGATTTTTCCCCGTAAAGGATCGGCTCTTAGGGTAGCTACCGAATGACGCACATCTTGTAGGGCATGGGAGCCAAGTTTTTTGGCTTCTGCTAAAAATGATTCGGTGCGATCGAGATTAGAACGCAGATATAATAAAGCATTAGCTAATTGAATATTTTGAGCGGTTAGGGAATGCCCTAGAGAATCATGAATTTCCCGGGCGATTCGATTACGTTCTTGTAGCATAGCTCGGTCTTCAATTAACAGAGCATATTCTCTTAATTGCTGATTAACAGTTCCTAATTTTTGTCTAGAACGATATTCGGACATCAAGGCATTAACTAATATAAAAACAAATACCATAATCAGACAAAACAAGATCGTTATATTGATTGCCATATTAATAATCAAAGCTTTTAATTGTTCTTTATTAGAATAAAGCTGATAGATAATTTCTGGTTTGATACCTGGAGTAATAATTGCAGGAACTTGCTGCACATTTAAATTGCTAAAACTATTTTTAACTGCTAGGTAAAGAGAGGCTAAAATCCAAGATAATGAGATACCTGCAACGATAAAAGAACCAAATAATTTAAAGGTGAGACAACCTCTAATTACCATGATCAGTAGCAAAGGTAGAAAAAATTGGAGATTTGTTTCGCTACTAATTCCCATTAAACCGATCAAGACAAATCCCAATCCGATGTAAATAATATTTTGCCAATGTTTGTCATTTGGTTGATATATTCCTAAACCCAAAAAAGCGATCGCCAATAAGAATGCCCCCAGAGAAAGTTCGGTATTAACTACAGGAAAAAGTGGTGGAACTTTTATGGGGGGAAAAGGCATATTGGGAAAACGAAATTGCCCCAGAATACTAATGATAAATAAAATCCACTCTAAATAAAGCAACAAGCGTAGAGAATTGGCTTTGAGTCGATTTGTATATTTCATAATAATTCAGTTACTGACGAGGGATTGACTCTCTCGCACACTTAGCATAACTGACAACCGATTCGTTATTAAATGTACTAAAGTCCAAATTTCAAGTATTTTTTTGTACTAAAGTCCAAGATTAATTAAAGACGTTTGATCGAGGTCAGCAAGAGTAGCATTCTTTAGCATCAAGATAGTAATTTAACTTAAGAGCAAGATTTACTAATGCTAGCTAAATTTCTTTCTTTCAGAATATTCATAACCTCGATCACAGTTGCTTTAATGTTGGTAGTTATCACAACAAGAATAGCAAAAAGCAGCCAGGAAATAGATATGTCTCAATTAACCTGTGGCGAATTTCTGGAAATGGATAGAATGCCACAAGTAATGAGTTTGGTTTGGTATAACGGTTTTGCTGCCAGAGAACGAGGCACTTTTGTGTTTGTTCCAGATCGCGATAATCTTTCCGAGCAAAAAGACTCCATGACAACTGCTTGTGAGGGGAACGAAAACAATTTGGTGGTAAGACAATTGCCAACTATTTTTTAGTCACTTGCTATTTGCTACGTGCTACTTTCCATATATTTTTGTATGAATAAGATTTCTGATTCATCAGTCGAACAGTCTGAATTAAAAGAGCCAGATTCGTCTTTACTAGATAAAAAATCTGATCAAACAACGATCGCCCTTGCTCCTAAAAAGCAATTTCCCTGGATCATCATAGTTTTAATTGCCCTGATTATTTCAGGAGGAGGTATCTATTTTGATTCTCGTCGTAAGCATACCCAGCCAAATCTGCAATCTCTCACAGTGCCAGTACAAACCCAATCCCTCAAGGTTAGCTTTGAAGCCAGTGGCAGTATTGAACCAATTACTTCTGTTAATATTAGCCCCAAAACTACTGGTAGATTAGCGGCGCTATATGTAGAACAAGGAGACAAAGTAATAGCTGGACAGCTATTAGCCAAAATGGATTCGGCTAATTTGATAGCAGAATTAGCCCAAGCCCAGGCAGAATTAGCTCAAGCTCAAGCTGAATATACCAAAGTCCTGAACGGTAATCGCCCAGAAGCCATTGCCAGAGCGAAATATCAAGTATTATCAGCCCAAGCACAAGGCGAGCTGAGTGCTAAAAGACTAGAGAAAAACCGTTGGTTGGCACAAGAAGGGGCGATCGCTCAATTAACTTTAGACGAATACCTCAGCGAAGATAAAACTGCCCGTGCCAGTTTAGCTGAAGCCCAGGAACAATTACGAGAACTAGAAAATGGTTCCCGTCCTGAAGAGATTGAACAATCCATAGCCCAAGTGGCAGCAGCTAAAGCCAAGGTAGATTTAGCTTGGACAGACTTCAATGATACGGCGATATACGCCCCTTTTGACGGCATTATCAGTCAAAAATATGCAACTGTGGGTGCAGTTGTTACCCCAAACGTTTCCGCTTCTACCACCTCTTCTGCTACTTCCTCTTCGATCTTGTCCATTGCATCGGGATTGGAAGTTAAGGCAAACGTTTCCGAAGCCACTATTGCCCAAATTAAACCCAATCAAACAGTAGAAATTACAGCGGAGGCTTATCCCTACCGTACTTTTCTAGGTCGAGTCCAGCAAGTTGCCCCTGAAGCCATTATCGAAAACAATGTTACCTCTTTTGAAGTCAAAGTAGAACTGCTTACAGGACAAACAGAATTGCGTTCGGGGATGAATGTTGATGCGGTTTTTGTCGGTAAAAACATCCCTAATGCTTTAACTATTCCCACGGTGGCGATTACCACTAACCAAGGTGAAATCGGCGTCATGGTACTAGGCGATCGCGATAATGCCCAATTTAAACCCGTTAGAGTTGGTTTTAGTGAAAATGGTCAAACTCAAATTATTCAAGGTTTGAAACCGAGCGATCGCGTTTTCATCGATTTTCCCCCAGGACAAGCTCCTATAAGAACAGGATTGCCTTAGTCCAATTACTTATTACTCATTACTTATTACTCATTACTCATTACTCACTACTCATTACTCATTACTCATTACTCATTACTCATTACTCATTACTCATTACTCATTACTCTACCCACTACCTAATCCCAATGAGTGCATATTTGTTTGAAAATATCAATATGGCAAGCACAACTCTCTTTAGCAATAAGCTCAGGAGTGCTTTGACGATGCTAGGGGTAATTATTGGCAATGCTTCAGTAATTGCCATGGTGGCGGTGGGACAAGGTGGACAAAAATATATCAATCAGCAATTTGAGTCATTAGGCACAAATGTTTTATTTGTTGTTTTATTTGTTAGCCCTGGTGTAGACCAAAGAGGGCCTCAAGCGGGGGCAGTGCAAGCTAATACTTTAGTTCTAGAAGATGCCGAGGCGATCGCCCAGGAAGTGCTGGCGGTAACTGCCGTTGCTCCAGAAAAAAGCGAACGTTTACGAGTTACTTATGGCAGCCAAGAAACTCAGGTAACTGTTACTGGTACAACCCCGGAATATCCTACCGTTAGAGATGCTCAAGTTTCTCAAGGAGAATTTTTTAATATATTAGACGTTCAAACAAGCGATAAGCCTAACGGCTTGGCTTCGCAACGAGTAGCTGTATTTGGTAAGCAAAATCCCCTCGATCAAAGGATTCGGATTCGCAACCTCAGCTTTAAAGTAATTGGCGTGATGACAGAAAAAGGCGCATCTATGGGACAAAATCAAGATGAAGCGGTTTTTATCCCGATTATGGTCATGGCAAGTCAAATTACAGGACAAGAAGCTAATCAAAATAGTCCTACTCTCCAGTCAATTGCTGTGACTACAAACAACCCCTCAAGTTCTAGTGCGGCACAGTATCAAATTACTAATCTTTTGCGACTGCGCCACAATATTCTTAAAGGAGAAGATGATTTTACTGTCCGTAGTCAACAAGATCTAATGGCAACCGCCAATCGTGTCGCTGATATTATGGTGCTTGTTTTGGGGGCGACTGCTGGTATTTCATTGTTAGTAGGCGGTATCGGCATTATGAATATTATGTTGGTATCAGTAGTCGAACGTACCCAAGAAATTGGGTTGCGCAAAGCATTAGGGGCAACTAGTGGCGATATTTTAATTCAGTTCACCATTGAGGCAATTATTTTATCTTCCGTTGGTGGCTTAATTGGCATTAGTCTGGGGGTGGGAGGAACAATTGTTGTAGCCATGTTGACACCTTTAGAAGCGGTAGTCAGTTTGCAATCGATTCTTATTGCCCTAACTGTTTCAGGCACAATTGGTCTAATCTTTGGCGTTGTTCCTGCCCGTAATGCATCACAGCTAGATCCGATAATTGCTTTAAGAAGTTAATCAGTGGTCAATACTTCTCGTTTAACGATTCAAGTTTATCTGTGAAGGATAGGGAAAGGTATTGAATATGTTCCTTTCCCCTTTTCCCGTTAACCTTTTTCCTACTAACCAATCGATCAATCTGCTAATCCGAGAAGTATTGCATCAGTGGTGAGCTACCAAGGATTTCCAACCAAAGAAAATCCTGCCCAATAAAAGGGATGGGATAGATCATCTCGTTGATATATATCGAGAGCTTCAGGAAGATCTACCGCACCTCTTGCACTTTTTAATTGACCCTCTTCAAGAAATACCTTGCCCTGCAACATCGCTATTTGAGATGCCCTAAGAGCCTGAGCTTTCGTCAAACCAGATTTTAGATTCTGATAAAACTCACTCATTAAAGCAACCGTGCCCCCATCATCAATAGACCATAGACTTGCCAGAGCTGACTTAACTCCTGCTTGCAACGCTAACCCCGCAAAACCAAACTCAGCTTCTTTATTGCCCACGGCAGTCTTACAAGCACTCAGTACCAGGAGATCTGTGAGGGGATCATTTAAACCTAATTGGTCTAACTGATTTAAACCAACTTTCCGATTGCCGAATTGAATATAAGAATTAGCAACGGAACCAGAATTAAATTCCCCATGGGTAGCTAAATGAATCAACTGATAACCATTTTTTTTGTGTAGTAGCTTCAGATTTTCCACCGTGAAATCATCATTGAGCAGACTTTTGCCTGGCAGAGTATTGGGAGTAATAATTGCTACTTCTGCCTCTACTCCTGGTAAAGATGGTAAATCTTTAAATTTCGAGGCTCCCATCGCTAAGACACTGATCTCTTTGTTTGCTTGGGGTTGATAATTAATGTCCGTCAGATTAAAAGCAGGGAGACGAACCAGACTATATTTCTCAATTAAAAATTGCTTCCCATCATAAAGGGCAGCAAAAGGAAAACTACGCAAGCCAGACCCCGAACAAAGCATTAGAATATCGATGTTTGCTGCTTTCAGCTCAGATTCCAGTGGTTTAATAATCCACTTGTATAACAGTTTGGCAGAAGGTAAATAGGAGCGAGAATTAATTGCCCTTGATCGATTAATTTCTCGATTAAAATTATTTACAGTATTCGTTAAAGCCGTGGTATTAGTATCTTGGCTTAGTTTCAATAATTGCTGAGAAATTTGTCGTTCTGTTTGAGAATAGTTGGGAAAGTCTTTTTGAAAATAATCTTCATAGTCATATTCCCAAGACTTTTCTGTTCTATTAATAAATTCCCCTAACTGCTCGGAATTCAAATCTTGTTTCAGAGCATTTTCAGGGATACTATTTGTCGATAGAACCGGTTGAGAGAAAAATAAATCAAAGCCTAAAACTGTAGAAATAGCCAGAAAAAACAATAAGCAATATTTGAATACTCTATTCATATTTTATATTTTCCGTCCCAGTAAGTCAAAAATTTGTTGAACACCACAATATAGCACCTCTAGCTTCAGCCCCATAGAAAACAGGCTGGAAGATTAAAAAGTTTAGTTAGCCTGATTTTCTAGTTTTAGATCAAAGCGATCGCTCTTTAAACAGATATCCAATTACAAAATATTATTTATTATTTATTTCCAAGAAAATCCAAGATCAAATAAGAAAAAATACACATGAAAACT
>JBJOPG010000307.1:0-4956 GCA_046050865.1 Cyanobacteriota bacterium | reverse complement strand
TCAAACTCCCTTTGAAGGGGCAAAAGAAGCCGCGTTCTTGGCTACTTCTAGCGCTGAACCTTTAAGAAGCTGGTTTACTCCTTCCTATGGCATGGTGTTAAACCTATTACAGAAATACACCTTACCTGAAGTCAAAGAATTACTAGAGCGTAGTTTCGCCGAATATCTGTCTCAAAAAAGACTTGCTCCCGAGCAAACGGCGATCGCCGAAATTACCACAGAACTTGCCAAGTTAGATATCTCCCTGGCGGCAATTCCCCCGGGCAAATTAGCTGGCTATCAAAAACTACGAGAACGGGCAAACGAAGAACAGCGATTGCTGGAAATTCTGCAACAACAGGCAGAAATCTCCCAAAAGAATCAGCTTAAGCCCCTAGTGCCCCAAATTGAACCAGGCAGAATTATCGGTTTAAAAGGAAAACACATTCGGGTTAACTCTCCTTTAGCGGCGGTATTGGTGGCTAAAATTCCTGGATCGGGTCGAGCGCCCAACTTGCTCTGTCTAGCTGCGGATAACTGTTGGTATATTGCAGCGAATGCTGATGTTACTGAAATCAACGAAGGTACTTTGACTGATGCCGAGATCGCCGAGATCATCTTGCCTCCCTTGGATAATGTCAAGCTGGGTAAGTGGCGTAGAGGAGACGAATTTAGTGCGATCGCCATTAAACAGATTAGCGATCGCCTGATTCCCCTTCCCCCGGCGGCGGAAGTAACCGAACAACAGCAAAAACTAGATCGAGTCCAAAGAGAAATCGATCAACATCCTGTACAGCAAGCAGATAATCCCAATCGCCTCCTGAAAAAATACCAAAAGCGGCTACAACTGCGGGAGCAACTACATAAAACCCAAATTAAGTATCAAAAGCAAAAGTCCAACCAGTCTTATTACTGGGAAGAATTCCTCAATCTTATTAGTGTCTTACAGGAATTTGAGGCGTTGCAAGAATACAGTCCCAGCTTTTTGGGTCAAGCGGCAGCCACAATTCGCGGGGACAATGAACTATGGTTGGCGTTGGTGTTTGTCTCGGGAGAATTAGAACATCTCGAACCTCACCACCTAGCCGCTACCGTTTGTGCTTTGATTAGCGAAACTCCCCGTGCTGATGTGTGGTGCGACTTTCCTCCACCACCAGAAGTCTTAGAAGTCCTAGGGGTGAAAAAATCAACTGATAGCAGTTCAACTATCAGAGAAATTAGAACCAGACTTTTTCAGGTACAGCGTCGTCATGGAGTCGGTCTACCTGTTTGGCGTGAATATGGACTAGTGGGACTATGCGAACAGTGGGCATTAGGGATGAACTGGCAGGATCTATGTGATAGTTCGAGTTTGGCAGAAGGAGATATTGTGAGAATGCTTCGCCGTACTGTTGATGTGCTCTCGCAAATTCCCCAGATTCCTAATATTTCTAGTACCTTGTCTAACAATGCTCGAGAAGCTAATGAGATGATGAAGCGTTTTCCGATCTAATATAAAATACTTTAATGTCTGCCACCAATGGAAAATTTAGGGATTTAGGGATTTAGGGATTTAGGGATTTAGGGAACATCTATGAGATGGGGAAAAGGTTAAAGGCTTGTTCCTTTTTCCCTTTCCCCTTTCCCCTTTCCCCTTGCCCTTCAACCTAATGTAAACTTAAAGCTAACCGTAAAGCAGTTTTAAATTACTTGTTCCACTTCTACAATTTCAGGAATTTTTTCTCTTAAACGACGTTCAATCCCCATTTTCAGAGTCATGGCGGAGCTAGGGCAAGAGCCACAAGCACCTTGTAGCCGAAGTTTGACAATGGGTCCTTCAATTTCGGCTAGTTCGACGTTACCGCCATCCGCCATCAGATATGGACGTAGTTCATCTAGGACGGTTTCTACGTTGTCCATGGTTAATGCTAATGTCATAAGTTGTATGAACTGTATTTGATTTAACTCTATTACTATAAGCTGAATAATCTGATCCTAGCGCGGTCTCCACAAACTTGTGCTAAGTTATGCGATCGCCGCAGTTTCTAGGCCCAAATTTATCCATTTTCAGAGAAAAGTAAGCTCGAACAACGATAGTTTACAGCGAAAATATTTCTTGAAAGTGAATTTTTGGCTAACTAAGCTGTAAACCTTCAATTAAAGGGTAAGATTTGGCTACTTATTCATTGGGATCTTCTTTTTTATTGATCTAGGACTTTTAGTAGTTAATCGTGACCATCATGTTATCAAAACTTTTAAGTATCGCTTCCATATCTTTGATTATGTTGGTCTTCCCCTCTTTAGTCTCTGCTCAACCAAGTTTGATGGTGGCTCAGGTCAACAAGCTAGAGTTAAATAGTTTACTTTTGGAGGGCAATCAATACGTTGAGGAAGGAAACTATGATCAAGCCTTAGAAGTCTATGAAAAAGCGGCAAATATTGATGGCAAAAACTCCCAAATTTTTTCAGGCATTGGATATGTGCAGAACCTCAGAAAAGATTATGCTGAAGCAGTAAAAGCTTATCAAAAAGCAGTGGATTTATCTCCAGACGACCCAAAGCTACAATACGCTCTGGGTTTTTGTTTGGGTAACTTGAACATGAATCTAGCAGCCGCAGAAGCTTATGAAAAGGCGATCGCCTTAGAGCCAGATAATCTCCAAAATCACCTTGGTTTGGGAGTAGTTCTGGTTAGAGCAGAACAATATGATCGTGCCCTAGAAACCTATAAAAAGATCATGGCTTTAGCGCCAGATAACCAAGAAGCTTATAAAATTGCTGGGGAAATTTTACTCAAACAAAAACGCTATCCAGAGGCGATCGCTATTTTGTCAGCAGGGATAAAACAGCAGCCGAGGGAACCAGATCTGAGGTTAATGTTAGCTAGTGCTTTGCTAAACCAGGGAAACCTGACCGCAGGACTAGAAGCTCTCAAATTAGCCACCAAAGTTGCGCCCCAAAATCATCTGATTTATCTGGAAATTGGCAGAATTCTCTATCAACAGGGAGAATTCGACCGAGCCTTAGCTGAGTATCAGTGGGCGGCAAGACTTGAACCTAATGATCCCTTGGCAATTGAAGGAACTGGATTAGTTCATCTGGCACAAAAACAGTACTATAGGGCAACTATTGATTTTCGCCGTTTAACCAAACTCTTTCCCAATAATCCCCTCAGCTATTACAATTTGGGTCTTGCTCTCAAGGGACGAAATAGAGAAGAAGAGGCGATCGCCGCTTTTGAAGAGGCTGTTGAAATATATCAAAACGATGGTAACAAAGAGGAGGCGGAGAAAATAATGGTGTTGATCGGCGACATCAAGGAAGTCCAGGAGTTAGAAGAGGCGGAAGAAAAGAAGAACATTAAGAAACAAATGTTTATCAAGAAATATTAAATAAGGTCAATCCATGACAAGATTTGACTTCACCACTTGATGAGAATTTTCTTTGAATGCATTACTGTAGCTATTTTTTCAGTAACATAGACGACAATTTATAAGATTATTGAAGATTCAAGCTACTAAACAGTATCAAAATTATCAGTTAGGCTAAAAATAAAAGTGTTTTATCCATCACTCCACATCTATAGCTAAGAGTGAAGAGTCACCATGAAAATTCAAATCGAACGTAAACCCAAATTTTTTCCTGACCGAGCAAAATGTGTTGCCTGTCGTCAGATCTTCCCCGTCCAGAGTCTTCTTAACTTGCTATATAGCGATCGCGGTTTACTGCAAGGAGAACTTTGCCCAGAATGTGCGAAATCTAATTCTGCCATCATCCAGGCAAAAATCAAAGAACAAGCTTGGTCATTACTGCAAAACTCACAGTTACTTAAATCAGACTCAATTTCGATCGGTGAAAAAGTCTGTGAAATATTAGTAACCTCCCAAGAAACCGTAAAGTTTCCCACTTTTTGGCAATTATGGCGTAAAAAGTTGGCAATTTGGCGGGCTGAAAGCGCCAAACTACAACAGGCTAAATTTAGTTCGACTAAAGGTTATTATTACAAAAGTCAGCAACTGAAATATTTACCTGAAGATCTTCTTGAAGAACGGGAAACTTAAGCTGTAATTTAGATCGAAAATTTAATTTTAATGACTGATTATCTAAGGTCTTCCACCGCTATAGATCCTTAACTCTAGGCTGTTTTAGTTTGCGATCGCTCTAGACTAATTAAAGTTTTTAGTCTGTTTTCCCTATTGGCAAAAAGTTAGTCAAGATAATCCTTTCTACCATTACGGTGGTGTATGGAAAGCCCGTAAGTAGCAAGAGCGATCCGCAGGGTATACTCATTCGGGTACGACGCGAAGCTAGGTGTCCGAAGGGAATGCTAAAGCACTAGCTCCGCGTCGTCCTTTAGGGCTAAAGCACATTGTACCCTTGTCTTAAAGGATACACCTTCGGATATGGTATACCGCTACGCATATCCTTTAGGGCAAGGGCTTGGAGCCTAGTCGCTGCGCTGCGATAAGATAATTCCAATCAGCCATGCCTTCCGCTAGCTACGAGATCGCCCCCGAATTCTTTGGTAGAACTTTATATAAAGTAGTTTTAATAACCAATAACAATCTTGATGCTCTTCACTCCCACTTTCTAACTCGAAGTATTAATGCAGTAAACCATCAAAATAGCTCCATTAATACTCATTAAGTGTTCGATTTTCATAACTCTGTATTTGCCCTCGCGATTGTATCTATGGCTATTCTTCCCATTTAAGTTAGACATTTTATAAACCATCTAAAATAGTTGAAATAAACTATCTAAAATAGTCGATGATATCAGGTATCGTCCATTGTTTAGGTACTTATTATTAGTTCTTCCCAAACCGAACCTTATTTATTACAGTTAACTCGAATATTGTTTGTTCGGGCAGAAAGTACTACTGGATATGGGATGTAAGCCACACTTCTGGATTTTTTACTGGCTGATTAATATATAAATAACGAAGCGCGAAAAGAAAGCGCGTTTTGAGTAAGCAAGACAAACATACAGAAACTCTAA
>JBJOPG010000306.1:0-4753 GCA_046050865.1 Cyanobacteriota bacterium | reverse complement strand
GCTGATTTATATCGCAATGGTTCACTTAATGTCTAAAAGGCTAGCTCGAAATGAAAAATTTTCTACTTAATCTTTTATTTACAAACACTCTCTGAGGAAAAATTTGGACTAATTAGTCAAATACGTCGCTCTTCTGTTTCCATCGAATCAAACTTGGCTGAAGGATGCGGTCGAGATAGTGATAAGGAACTGGCGAGATTTGTTGATATTTCAATGGGCAGCTCATTTGAGCTTAGATGCCAATTATTAATAGCCAGAGATTTAGGATACATAGAGTCAAGCCAATACCAATTGTTTGAATCAAAGATATTAGAAATCAACAGAATGTTAAGAGGCTTTCTCAAAAAGCTTAGAGCTTAGAGCTTAGAGCTAATAGCTACCTTAAGCGATCAATTGTCTTAACCCGAACTCAGTTTAGGGAATTAATTTGTTAGTTAAAGCAACGGCACCACTAATAATCTTAGCCAAGGCGGAAGGAGCTTCTAGGGGTAAATTGTGTCCACCAGAAACCACCACTTTGACGGCATTAGGCATTGCTTCTTGTTGTTTATTGAGGTCTTCGACACGGTTAAAGTTACTCTTGTCGCCATATACCAAAGTAATCGGAACTTTGATTTTCTGGAGTAGTTTGAGATAGTGCGATCGCCCAATCCCGTTGAGGCTGATTCCTGTTCTCGTCCGTAACAAAGGTTCCCAGCGCCATCTCACTCCCCCTTCCCAGGGCTCAGTAATTCTTTCTGCTAACAACATCGCTAGGGCAGGAGAAATGGCAGGAGTGGCTTTGCGTAAACGTTCCGCAGCAGTTTTGATATCGGGAAAAACGGGATGTTCGGGAGGGGATGCCAGGGAATTTAACTGATTAGCTAAAGTAGTTGAAGGGTCATCGTTCTCTTCGGCGGTGGGCAGAATAGTTTCTACCAAGACAATATTTCTGATGGTCTGGGGTCGAATGGTGGCAAAGATCGCCCCTAAGACTGAACCCAAAGAATGTCCCACTAGAATAAAGGCTTTCCCTGCTAAGATCTCGACGATGGCATCAATATCCCCTAAAAAGTCGATCAGATTATAGGAACCACCTTTGCCGACACGATCGCTTCTGCCATGTCCCCGTAAGTCTGGGGCAATCACCCGATAGCCTTTTTGTGCCAGACGAATCGCTACTTCCGACCAAGCGGCACCCTGTTCTAAAATACCGTGTAAACAGAGAACTAACGGCCCTTCTTCTGGCCCCCAGGTACAGAGACAGATTTTTAACCCTCTGATGGTGATCAGGGTTTCTTCCATCAGGAGATCCACCACATCAGGATTCGCTTCTTCTGGTAGCTCGTAGTTGAGCTGCTGGGCTAGCTGCTGAGTATATTTACCAAGCATGGTCGGTAATTTAATTGCTTTCCAGGTTGCCGCTAACTGAGCATCAATGGTTTGATGCTTGAGGAAGTTGGGGTCCCCCAGGGACATAGCGGTATTGTTTACTCCATCGGTCATGCGATCGCCCTGATAGGGAGTTAACACCGCCCCATCAAAGGGAATGGCTAAGAACTCACAAATACCTTCGAGGACTGCCTGGGGCTTACTTACCAAGTCTTCGTAGTAAACCAGGTGATAACGTTCGGGGTCAATCTCTTCCGCTAAATTGAGAATATTCTGGTTACTGTCTCGCCAAATTAATTCCGCTAGTTGATAGGGATCTCCCTCTCCAGAACTCACTAGTTTATCCATCCGCATCCTGGTAAAAGATTCAATTACGGAGTAGGGATGGCGCACCAAATGAATGTATTTAGCCCCCTCAAAGATTGCCTCGGCCTTGTCTAAAGTCCCACGGTTACTGGCATAGGTGGGAGATTTGTCAATCAACAGGCGATCGCCTGCTAGCTGTTGTAACTGTTGATAAACTTCTTTGACCGTGACATTTTTTTGCAATAGTTCTGCCACTAGTTGCTGACTTTGAGGGGCATCAATCCCTTTTAGTGCCATAAACGCCCGTTTTAACCCTTCTCCTAGTTGAGATATTCCCAGAGCTTGCTCTCGCTCCTTCATGGTGTCAAAGGGCAACAGGTGCAATTCGGGAGGAGAAGCTAAAAGTGGATGTCCTGCTAGCATCACCCTAAGCAAAGTGGAACCAGAACGGGGACTGGAAAGAATAAACGCGGCAGGAGGTAACTTGGTATTGGCTAGATGCCGCTGGGTCGAAGGAGCTAATGTTTTTGTTTGACTAGTTTGGCTAATTTGCTCTTGCCGTTCATGGACTTGGGCGAATTCTGTGGCGAGATATGCTGCCAAGGCATTAATTTGAGGACGCTCATAAAATTCCCTTGGATAGAGAATCAACTGTAAATCGGTTTTGAGCTGGTTGATAGCTTCCATCACCATCAAGGAATCCATCCCCAGATCCAGCAAACTATCGTTAATGGATAATTTAGCAGGCTTAATTTGCAAAATTTCGGCGATCGCCCTTTGCAGATATGCCGTTAGATATTCAGGGCGTTGGGGAATAGGCGTTGCCAATAAATCTTGAAAGATCTGCTGATTTGCCGCTTCTTTGGGGGGGGGCACTAACTCAGAAAAATAATTTGCTTGTTGTAAATAAGTGAATTTCTGGCTTAACTGCTGCCAGTCAGCATCAATTACCCCCATCTGAGGCGCGACAGCGACACTACTTAGCAACTGTGTTAGGACTTTTAATCCCGCCTCAGGATCAAGGAAATTCAAGCCTTTGACCTGGAAACCCTGCTCCACTGCCATCCCGCTATCTGCCCAAGCACCCCAGTTAATACTCAAGGCGGGTAACCCGAGACTGCGACGATAATGGGCGATCGCATCTAATCCAGCATTGGCGACAGTATAGTTGCTTTGCCCAGGCGAACCAAGTAAGGACGCGACGGAAGAAAAGAGGACAAAGAAATCTAGTTCCAGATGCTTACTGGCTTGATGGAGATTCCAAGCCCCAATAACTTTAGGAGCAATTACTGACTGGAAATTTGGCCAAGTTTGATTTTGTAAGAAGCCATCCCGCAATAGTCCTGCTGCGTGAATAAACCCTTTAATGGGGAAGTCGGCATTAACCAAGTCTAAAATTTGGCTGACTGCTTGAAAGTCGGTAATATCAACCTGCACCGTCTTCACGGTGACACCTTGCTCTGCCAAATCGGCGATCGCCTGTTGGGCAAATTCTGTAGGTTGACTTCTGCCGAGGAGAATTAAATTCTTGGCACCTTGTGCTGCTAGCAGTTGGGCTACTTTTAAACCGAGGGAACCTAAACCTCCTGTAATTACATAAGAAGCTGTGGAGCTTAATTCTAAAGATTTGCTCGGATCTATATCTGCTGTAGCTTGTAACCGTGGAACATAAAATTTATCTTGCCGTAATGCTAGACGATCCTCTCGGTTTGCCTGAATAACAGCCTGTAGTAAACAAGCCGCCTCATCATGGCTTGGCTTTAGATCCAGATCGACAATGCCACCCCAAAATTCAGGATGCTCCACAGCGATCGCATTTGCCAAACCCCAAAGACAACTAGCGGCAATGGTAGTAATGCCTAAATTAGGCAAACCCTTTGCCTCCACTGATTGAGTGCCCCTGGTGGCGAGCCAGATGGGAGCTGTCACAGAATTTGCCGTTAGGGTCTGCACCAGATTTAAGACATTGGTACAGTGTTGCCGTTGGTAGTGATTGATCTGTTGGATCTCACTAAGCTCATCTATTTCAATACCAGCATCTTCTGGAGACATTTCCAGCCCTGCAAGATAGACAATTTTACCAATTTTGCCGATGTTGGGCTGCTGATTAAAGATCTGGGTGAGACGGTCTAGGGTAAGATGGCGATCGCCAATTACTAAACAATCTTGCTGTTGCTCAGCTAACTTCCCCTGAAGCTGTTCTCCTAAACTCTGGTCGCCACTCTGGTCGCCAGTAAAAATTAGCCAAAGATCCTCGGCAATAACCTGAGAATTTAGCTTCTCTGGATATTCTTGCCATTGAACTTGATAAATACCAGGGGTCTTAATCGGCTCTTTTAAAGGTTCTTGTGATGGTAAATACACCTCAATTTTGCTGCTGTGATTAGCTGTCTGATTAGCTGTTTTAGTTAACCAATAGCTCTCTCTTTGGAAGGGATAGGTAGGCAAAGCAACTTTTTGGGGCTGTAACCCTTGAGCTACTTTTTGCCAGTTAATCTCTATTCCTCTGACATAAAGCAAGCTCAGACTTTGCATGATCTGCTGCCAATCTTGTTTGCGAGGACGCAAACTGGGCAACCAGAGTGTGGTTTTTTCTTCGGTTTTTCCTTCTGCTTTCTCTTCCAGCGCCATGTTAGACCGTCCCATCCCAATTAGGATGGGCTTGGAACCAATTTCCAAGAAGATATCGCATGACTGGTGGAGAGTTTTCATCCCTGCTGCAAACCGCACTGGTGCCACTACATGATTTACCCAGTAGTCAGCAGTAGCAATTTCAGGAGTGGCTAGTTTTCCTGTAACGTTAGAAATTAATTTTACTTGGGGGGGATAGTAGGTTATTGACTCAGCAACCTGTTTGAATTCCTGTAAAATCGGCTCCATCAATGGCGAGTGAAAAGCATGGGATACTTGCAGTTGCTTAGTCCTAATTCCCAAGGAGTCAAGCTTACTCACTACTTCGGCAGCTACAGCTTGCTCCCCAGAAATAACGATACTTTGGTCAGTATTAATAGCAGCGATCGCGATTTGCTGTGCAAACGCCATTTGCTGATTAAAAGGAGCAATGATCCCTTGTACC
>JBJOPG010000305.1:0-4816 GCA_046050865.1 Cyanobacteriota bacterium | reverse complement strand
ATGAAATTATCAGCAGATAGTTCTGGTTGGTCGAAGATACTCGCAAATTGCCCGCCCTCATCAAAGCCGTCAGCAGTACCATTGGGGTTATAAAACAGGCTGCCATTGCTAGTGTTATAGACGATCTTCTCTGCACTATTTGCCGCAGTAGCATCATCGGTTACTGTGCCAAAATCATTAGCAAAATTGGTACCAAGTTCGGTAAATGTGGATTTACTTAGACCGATTAAATCTTCACCAGGTTTAAAGTCATTAACTCGATCTACTCCCAGCATCCCTGTCTGGAAAGGAGTAGCATCACCAAAAAGAAACAGATCGTTTCCTTTACCACTTGTGAGGGTATCTTCATCTGACCCTCCACAGAGAATATCATTGCCATCATTACTAAGAAGAGAATCTTTACCTTCATTCCCTGAGATTTGGTCATCACCAGCCCCACTCCGAATGTAGTCATTACCAGCAAGACCAAAGATATCATTGTTATCTTCATTGCCAATTAAAATATCATCACCGGCAGTGGGTTGGTTGACTTGCTCTGGAGGAACTGGATTTTTACCTTCAAAGGCTTGAAATAGTAGATTATAAAGATTACCATTTCTATCACCATAACGGGATTCTTCCCATCCTTGTCGATCGGTAACAATTAATGTATTTGGGTTATTTACTTCGGCTTTAGCTAGCAGCTCTTGCCAATCTTTTCCCTGAAAGGTAAAGTCTGGCTGATTGAGTTCATCGACAGAAATTTCTGATAGAGTCTGGTCAGCAGGTTTGCCACTTAGAGAGAATGATTCAGCTTGGGATGGAGATAGATCGATATTATCCAACATCACTGAGCTAAAATCTGCCAGAATACCAGAGAGGTGTTTACGAGAAGCGTAATCGCCCGGTTCATTTGTGGGTATTTCATAGTTACTGACTACCACTTTGCCTGGTAGAAAAGCTTCTCCACCTAGACTGCGAAAATCTCCATCCACAATGTAGTGCCTGATCTGATTTGGATCTCCTCCGTTCTCGATAAATTTGTCGGCATCCTGGCGATCAATTCCTGGCGATTGGAATGAGACTGCCGAACCAATTAATGTGGGAAACTCGCTTGCTGTTAATTGAGTTGATGCACCACCCAAGCTTTGACCAATGATATCTGGCTTAAAACCCTGAGGATTATCCTGTTGGCTGTTGGTAGCACTGACCAACCAATCTTTAATTACTTGTTTATTGGCTGAAAACTGACTGAAACCAGGACTCCCAGGATCTCCAGCATCTCCACCTGGAAACCACAGTACTGGTGGCTTGCTGCCATCTTTGGAACGTAAACCAATTGCTTGGAAGTTAGTGCCAGGATCTTCAAAAGCTCGATCAATTACATAATTCTGGGTATCAAGCAATTTATTCACAAATGGTTTGTTTGAGCCAGTAGCAGCAAAGTTGGAATCAAAGTATACATTCAGCCCTTTACTTAGTAGTTCGTATTGAGCATCTCGTGAAGTTTGAGCATCCATCATAATTATTCTCCATCTGAAATATATTTAATCTGAGTTCTTGCCATTAATAGGCACATCAAGTCAAAGCGAAATTCTGAGCAAATAATGCTAGCTGACCGGCAAATTGACCACCCTTGCTTGTTAGTATAAATATGCGAATATATGCGAACTTTTTTATGGTTTTTCCAGTGAGGGTGTGCGGAGTGAGTTCGTGCTATTAGAAGATGCTGAAACCTTATCAGCAAGCGGATTTGCTAAATCCAAAGAAAGAGGAACATTTGGTGCCTGACCATTTCTAGTTACAGCAACTGTCGTATCTTGCTCGGGGAAGTAGGACATCTGAGCATCCCACCCAGTTACACCGCCAGGATGACCCCAAATTTGACCAAGTTGAGAATCGTTATTTACAGTCAGTCCTAGTCCATAGTCGGAACCTTCTTTCCCTCCAGAAACCATCTGCTTCAAAGTATCTGGTGCTAATAGTTCTCCCTTAAATAATCCTCTGGCAAATTTACTTAAATCAGTCGGAGTGGATACTATTCCTCCATCAGCACCAGAAAGTATATAAGAAGAATCGAATTCGTTGCTAATGTCATCGGGTTTGCCATCACCATTTATATCTTTATAACTACGAACATATCCACCAGGAATTTGTTCTTGAGAACCATAAAAAGTATTTTTCATCCCTAATGGTTCGATGATTCGTTCTCTAAATTGCTCACTAACATTAGAATCAGTAGCTGTTTCGATTATTTTTCCTAACAATAAGAAGTTAACATTACTGTAATTAAAATCAGAGCCAGGTTCAGATAAAGATGGTTGACCATAAACTGTGGCTATCTTTTCGTTAGGGGTCGTCGATGTTTGAGTCAAAGGATTATTAAGCTCTAATTTAGTTGCGAGGGTATCATCACCTAAAATAGATTGAATAGCTGGATCTTCTAAAGATGTAACTGGTTTGTCACTCAACGATACTATGACATCACGTGTTGCAGTTGAAAGTTCTGGGTCGTCAATTAATTTGGCTCTAATCGCTGGATCGTTGATTATATTCAACGTATCATTCCCATAATCAGGAATTCCACTTGTGTGATTGAGTAGTTGTCTAACGGTAATGCGATCGCCGTTGGTAATTTGGCTAGCATCATCAGGCAACCATTTCTCTAGAGGATCGTCTAAACTCAGCTTATTTTCTTGAGCCAATTGTAAGATAGTGGTGGCTGTGAAGGCTTTTGTGGTACTGGCAGTGTAAAAGAGGTCATCAGGCTTGAGAAATTGCCCAGCTTCTTGGTTAGCATAACCTTGTGTACCTTGCCAACTAGTCCCATCAGGGGCAATAACCGTTGCAGATACTCCAGGAAGATTAGTGTCTTCAGTACCTTTACTAATTTCTGTTTGGAATGTCTCTGCTAATTTAGGATCGGCAAAGATAAAGTCGTTTTTACTCAAAGCATCAGCCTTGACTCCTTCTAGAATACCGATGTTTTGCTCACCATCAAAAATTGCTGCGCCATCTTCACTATCTTCAATTCTTAAGTTGCCAAAACTAGCTCCGATACGCAGTACTTTTAATTGATCTGTACTGATTTCAAAGTCTGCGATCTTACTCGTTGCGTTACTTTGGGGACTACCGATTCTAAATTCATCTGCATCTTCACCGCCAGTCAAGCGATCGCCTCCGTCTTCGTCTACGAGAATATCTTTACCTTCATTTCCCTGCACTCGATCTAATCCTGCCCCGCCATCGAGATAGTCGTTGCCTTTTCCACCTGTGAGATAATCATCTCCTGATTCTCCTAGAAGCCGATCATTACCAACATCCCCCACCAAGAGATCGTTATCCGAACCACCGACTAAAGAATCATTACCTTTGTTGCCAGTCAGGTAATCAATCCCTCCCCCACCATTGAGTAAGTCATCGCCTTCTTTGGCTTGGATTATGTCGTTACCATCGTTACCAAATAATACGTCTTTACCTGAGCTGCCGAAGATTAAATCATCACCTTCTAAACCATAAGTATTCAGGTCTGGTTGACTAATTTCAATTAAATCATTTTGCGCCGTACCCGAGGTAGTAGGCATCATCGAATTACTATTAGCATCAACTGTGGAGGGAAAATACGCCTCCAAGTTCAAATTCTGGTCAAAATTTGTCGCGTTTTGATTTGAAATTACATTAGGGTCAAAATCAGTATCCAGCATAAAAAGATTAAATGAGCTGTAGTTTTCTTACAGTTTTATGGTTCGAGACATCATAAAGATGCTGTCGAATTAGTACTTAAACAGGATAGTAACTGAGAAATCTGTAGCTTGGAATTACCCTCAGTCATAAATACAATATGACCAGGGTCATATCTAGGTAGAGAACAAAGATGTTTTAATCTATGAGTAATCGCAGTAGAAAAACGCAAGATAATCTTGACGCTATGAAGCTTTGGCAAAAATCTGCTCCGTCTTTTAAAAATATCAAAAATACCCTGCGCTATTTAGAATGGATTCTCCTCTTGGCAATAACTCCCTTCAGTTTGATTTATGGAGTTAACCCAATTAAACTAGCTATATTTTCGGCTGCTTTTGCCATCATGAGTATGATGTTTCCCCTCGATCGCCCCTTTTGGTTTCGACAAGGGTATATCCTTCTGGGAATTCTCTTAGTAGGTTTGGCTAAATGGACAGATGTTTACTTAGATCTAACCATCATGCTGTTTTTCTACATTGCCAAGAGTTGTTTTCTGATAGAGTTTCGATTTGTTCTGGTAACTGCTTTTTTAGCTGGAATTGTTGATTTATCGGTAATATTCTCAATTCTCCCTGATTTCTCAGAAGAGCTAAGAGCATCAAAAGCTTTGCAAGAATTAGGTTTTGCTTCCTATTTTTACGAAATGCCAGAAAACTCTTATGTATTTAATGCAGGAATGATTGCTAACTATATGTCTTGGTACATTCCAGCTAGTGCTTTCTCAATCTTATTTAGCTACGCGATCATCGCCGAACAAAAAAGTAGACAAAAAGCACAATTATTAGCACAACAAGTAGAAAATTTAGCAGCATCTCTAGAGCGTACCCGTATTGCCCGTGATATACATGATTCTTTAGGACATAGTTTAACTGGCTTACAAATTCAGTTGACAGTTGCTCAGAAGTTTCGTCAACGCAATCTAGCCAAAAGCTTTGAGGCTATTGATATTGCCAAGGTTTTAATCGATCAATGTATTGAAGATATCAAGCGATCGCTAAAAACCATGCGAAATTCTAATTTCGATCTCGATCGCGCCATAAATGATTTACTTAATCGCTACAAGCAAGACAAATCACTGAAAATTGAATCTTTAATT
>JBJOPG010000304.1:0-4817 GCA_046050865.1 Cyanobacteriota bacterium | reverse complement strand
TAGCTGCCTACAACAATACATTGTGCCTAATTGTCTCCTCGATGGAACTTCCTCTCCGCACCCCAGCTGTCGCTGGGATATCACCCAAATCAAACCCCTCCTCAAATTAGGACAAAGTTTGGCGATCGATGTGAGCTGTTGGTTGTAAAGGGCTTTGCCCTAGCTTCTGGCTTCTAGCCAATGTTACCTGGAGAAGGTGAGATTAGTCTTAATCTTCTCCTAGATTCATTGAGTAATACTGCAATGTTTAACTGCCTAATAAATCTTTTGCCCGCTGATAAACCAGCTTTTCGGCTGCGGTAGCTTTCTCTAGAGATTCGGCGTGAATTTGCTCTAAACTAGCAATATAGTCATGTTTCTGACGAAGAACAGCATTAGCTTTGGTTGAAGTAATAGTTGCTAACTGCGCTCTTAGAGGAAGCTGTCGAAATACAGCCAAACGTTGTGATAAAGATGACATCAAATAACCAAAGTGGGTAAAGCTAGGTGTTGACTAATTATCCGATTTTTCGTCTAGGGACAACAACCCTGGTAATTCTCTTTCTTGGTTGCCTTCAACCCCTAAGGTGTTTTGCCTTACCTCCTAAGTCAGATCTGCCTGAAGAAATCTTGCGGACTGAGATAATTCTGGAAGGGCGATCGCCCGTAGATGGCAAACCATTATCTGCCAGCGAATACGAAGAACTTGAAGCAGAGTTGAGGGAATCCCGCTTTGATCCCCAAATTAACGAAGATATTCAGCAAATCATCTTTTTGCTACAGATTAGAAAATTGTTTAAGACTATAATTCCTTTCGTTTAGATCTAATAGAATCTATTAGACTGTTTTGGCTGAAAATCAATAATTTATTTATATTGTGCTTAAAAATAGTTAAAGTATTCATACAAAGACTATAAAAAAAAATCGCAATTTTAATTTTCTGATGGGCTTAAGTCAATGTCCGTCCCATGTCTCTTTTAACAAAACTGACCAAAAAACTGACCAAATAATATACACCAGGATAATTGATACTTTGATCTCCTCTACCATTGCGCCCGAACAAGTCAATCAGATAGTCCATAATCTTCACCACAACCCCTTTGAAGTACTGGGTCGCCATCCTTATGAAGAAAACGGAAAAGTTCAAAGTTGGGTAATTCGCGCCTATCTTCCCGACGCCTCTGCTGCTTGGGTGGTCTGTCCCGAAGAAAGAACCGAGTATCCCATGCAAGCAATGCATAACCCTCATTTCTTTGTCTGTGTAGTCAAGAATCCTGACCTAGCTAACTATCAATTACGAATCAAAGAAGGTGATAACGAAAGAGTCATTCACGACCCCTACGCTTTTGATTCCCCGCGACTGACAGATTTAGATATCCATCTGTTTGCAGAAGGTAACCATCATCGTATCTACGAAAAGTTAGGGGCGCATGCTACTAAAATAGATGGTGTTTTAGGGGTGTATTTTGCACTCTGGGCACCCAATGCTCGTAATGTCTCTGTTTTAGGGGACTTTAATAGCTGGGATGGAAGAAAACACCAGATGCGCAAAGGAGACAGTGGCATTTGGGAATTGTTTGTGCCTGAAATAACTTATGGCGCTGCCTATAAGTATGAAGTCAAAAACTGGGAAGGACATATTTACGAAAAATCTGACCCTTATGGTTTTCAGCAAGAGGTTAGACCCAAAACAGCGTCAATTGTGGCGGATATTGATAGCTACCAATGGAAAGATTCGGCGTGGATGGATAAACGCCGTCGGACTGCGCCCCTAGAACAACCAATCTCAGTCTATGAACTTCATTTAGGTTCTTGGATGCATGGTTCAGCAGATGAACCAACACAATTGCTTTCTGGGTCAGCGGAACCGATTCCTGTCTCAGAATGGAAACAAGAAGCACGTTTCTTAAGCTATTACGAGCTAGTGGACAAGCTAATTCCCTATGTCAAAGAATTAGGCTATACCCATATCGAAGTGCTACCGATCGCGGAGCATCCATTTGATGGTTCTTGGGGATACCAGGTGACAGGCTACTATGCCCCCACTTCTCGTTATGGCAACCCAGAAGATTTCATGTACTTTGTCGATCAGTGTCATAACCATGGCATTGGTGTCATTGTGGACTGGGTTCCTGGTCATTTCCCCAAAGATGGTCATGGTTTAGCATTTTTTGATGGGACTCACCTCTATGAACATAGTGACCCCCGCAAGGGAGAACACAAAGAGTGGGGAACGCTGGTTTTCAACTACCATCGCAATGAAGTTCGCAATTTCTTAGTGGCAAATGCCCTCTTTTGGTTCGATAAATATCATATTGATGGTATTCGAGTAGATGCTGTAGCCTCAATGCTCTACCTAAATTACTGTCGTAAAGATGGAGAGTGGATTGCCAACGAATATGGCGGTTGTGAAAACATCGAAGCGGCGGATTTCCTCCGTCAAGTTAATAGCCTATTATTTAGCTACTATCCTGGAATTCTCTCCATCGCTGAAGAATCAACTTCCTGGCCGATGGTTTCCTGGCCCACCTATACTGGGGGATTGGGTTTCAATATGAAGTGGAATATGGGTTGGATGCACGATATGTTGGATTATTTCAACATGGACCCCTGGTTCCGCCAATTTCATCAGAATAATCTCACCTTTAGCATGTGGTACCACCACAGCGAAAACTACATGCTTGCCCTGTCCCACGATGAAATTGTCCATGGCAAGAGCAATATAATTGGCAAAATGCCCGGGGACGAATGGCAGAAATTTGCCAATGTGCGCTGTCTATTTGGCTATATGTTCACTCATCCTGGTAAAAAGACCATGTTTATGAGCATGGAATTTGCTCAGTGGAGTGAATGGAATGTTTGGACGGATCTCGACTGGGATTTGTTGCAGTATCACCATCACAAAACTTTGAAACAGTTTTTTACCGACCTCAACGGGGTTTACAAGAGCGAGCCTGCACTATATAGCCGAGATTTTGAAGAAGAGGGTTTCCAATGGATCGACTGTAGCGATAATCGTCATAGTGTTGTGGCATTTATTCGCCGGGGCAAAGATCCCAACGAATTCATCGTTGCCGTGTGTAACTTCACCCCTCAACCCCACAGTCACTACCGTATTGGGGTGCCTGAAAAAGGATTCTACACCGAGATCTTTAATAGTGATGCGGGCAAGTATGGTGGTAGTAATATGGGAAATTATGGCGGCAAGTGGACGGATGATTGGTCGTTCCACAATATGCCTTTCTCTTTAGATCTTTGCTTACCTCCTTTAGGAGTCTTGATGCTGAAGATTGATCGCCCGAAAACTCAGGCAGCTTTGGAAGGGAATTAGTTATGGCAGTTTTTAATTTATTGATTAACTGATGTTCTGAGGTTACGAATTTGGGGACTTGGAGACTTAATCTTCCCCTTTCCCCTTTCCCCTTTCCCCAGTCTTAACAGATTAATTTGTTTCTTAGAAGTTGATCATTAATCAGGTAGAGTACTAAAAACTTTCCTCACCGACTGCTGTGCTTTTGATTCTAATAACTGCCAATCCACCTCTCCTAAATCATCCAGCAGACGGGTATCTATTTCCACAGGATAGGCAGCTTCATTCTCCTGACTAAAGATGTGTTGAATTGGCTCGTATTCTTGAAAACAAACCTTGTAACAAAGTTCCCAAACGTCGATCTCTATTTGATAGTTGGCGGAAGTTAGACACAGATGATAGCCAGGGATAGGTGCGGTGACCTCTTTATAAGTTCCTTTCCAATGAGAATTTTCGATTTCTTTGCGGATATTATCCACAACTCTAAGCATAGCTGGCTGCATCAATACCTGAGCTTGCTCCCACGCTAACGTATTTTTAAAAGTTGGTTTCATGATGAGCTTGATTTTTTTGAGTTCAAACTAATTATTTTTAAGCTAAGAGTAATTAGCTATAAGTTTTAAACTACTACACAGAGGCTAACATCAATTCACTTAACCAGATAATTGAAAATAAAATTAAGACCTAATATTACACACTTCAAGTAAATGTAATTCACTCATAGCTTGGCGATCGCCTGTCCGCACCAACTTCAACAGGGCGATCGCTTTACTGCTTTTAACTAATTCTCTTAAAGTAAAGAGAGTACGTTATTGCTATACTCTGTAGGATCTTGTCCTTTGTTGCTATTGGCAATTTGGGTATTTTGAGAAATCGCTTTGATTCTATTCTCGCTGCTAGGATGGGTACGAATAAATTCTGGTGTGTTGCCACTGCTTTCTAGTTTAGCGAGAAAGTCAGCAAAAGCCTCCGCAGGATAGCCAGACTGCTGTAATATCTGTAAACCACTATTATCGGCTTCATATTCAAAAGAGCGACTTTGAGGTAAGTCTAGCGTTAATTGGTAAGCTATTTGCGCCAACTGACTAGTTTCTACTCCTGCTGCTCCAGCGATACCTTGAGCTGCCACCGCCTGCTTCAAAGCTTTCACATGCAGCCGCTTATTTTGGGCTGGCTTATAGCGGCCATCATCCGGGTAAGCTTGGGCTCCGTTTGGTTATCCAACCTTAAGGCGGGAAACGTCTGGCGTCTCGATCCCCGGCGCATTCAGGCAACGGTCGTCTCGACGGTGGGAGGGCTGACGCTCTCCCGGAAACTGGTGCGAGGCGCTGCAACGCAGCGGCAGCTCGAGGACGCGTTCCACACGGGGCTTCCGGTGGAAGGAAAAGTCGAGGGGGCGGTGAAGGGCGGATACGAGGTGCGCATCGCCCGTCAGCGCGCTTTCTGTCCGTTCTCTCAGATCGACACGCTCCGGACGGATCCGTCAACGCACGAAGGGCAGGTCTACGCATTCCGGATCATCGAGTAC
>JBJOPG010000303.1:0-4853 GCA_046050865.1 Cyanobacteriota bacterium | reverse complement strand
TATTTTGTTGAATTATGTGCTATTCAGGTCACGTCAGTTTTAACAAGTAAACTAGAAAACTGCCACCGTAATTACAGCGAATCAAACAACCCAGATTAATTCCTAGTTGCACCTTTGCAGCTATCTTTGGCTCGACTTTATCCAATCAAACAGCATAAATACTGTATCTTTATTTATTGAGTTATTTCAGTCTGGTTTTTTCCCAAATGGATTAAGTTGAGCTGAGAAGTTTTAACCGAAAATATATTCAATTAATAGTATATTAATGATAAAAGTTTTCATTATAAATAATATTATTTTTTAGAGGGAAGGTCATTGTCATTATTCAATTTAAAAGAGTGGACGGGGAACTATCGTCACGATCTTTTATCGGGAACATTAGTCGCTCTAGCGATGATCCCTCAAGCGATTTCCTTTGCGATTATTGCAGGGGTAGATCCAAAAGTAGGGCTTTATACTGCTTTCATGATTGCGATCATCACAGCTTTTTTCGGTGGTCGTCCTGGGATGATTTCTTCCGCCGCCGCAGCTACGGCGCTATTGATGACCCCTTTAGTCTCATCAGTGACCAAAAGTGGGGGAAATGGTTTGCAGTATTTACTGGCGGCTTCAATTTTGGCAGGAATTCTGCAACTATGTGGTGGAGCAATCAAATTGGCAAAGCAACTAAGATTTGTTTCTCGTGCCGTTATGCTGGGTTTTGTTAATGCCCTAGCAATTTTGATTTTCAAAGCTCAACTACCAGAAATAACGGGGGAAAATGCTTCTTTAACCATCTACGGGATGGTAGCAGTGTCTTTAGCCATTATTTATCTCTTACCTCGTCTATCAACCCTCATTCCTTCTCCTTTAGTGGCGATCTTGATCATTACTGTATTTTCAGTCTTGACCAACAGCGGGGTGCCGACGGTAGGCGATCGCGGTGAATTACCCAGCGCTCTGCCCAGTTTGGCGATTCCTCAAATCCCTTTTACCTTTGAGACCCTACAAACTATCTTTCCTTATGCGGTTTCGATCGCTTTAGTGGGTTTGTTAGAGTCTTTTCTGACGGCGAATGTAGTGGATGAACTAACCAACACGGGGAGTGACAAAAATAAGGAAGCGATGGGTCAGGGCATAGCCAATGTAATCACTGGTTTGTTCGGTGGCATGGCTGGTTGCGCCATCATTGGACCCTCGATCATCAATCTCAAGTTTGGTGGACGGACTCGTCTGTCCAGTTTGAGCGCAGGAGTTTTTCTGTTGATATTTATGCTGTTTCTGGCAACCCAAGTGGAAAAAATTCCCATGGCAGCATTGGTAGCGGTGATGATTATGGTTTCAATCAGCACCTTTAACTGGACTTCCCTCAAACAACTGGGGAAAGTACCTCATAGCGAAACAGCGGTGATGTTGACCACGATCGCCATGACCATTTTGTCGAATAACTTAGGGATCGGAGTATTGAGCGGCGTTGCTCTCAATGCCTTGTTGTTTTCCCAGAAAATTGCTCAGTTAGTTTTTGTTGATCGCCAGGTGGAACTTGAGGGTAAAAAGAGAATCTATCAGATTAGTGGTCAAATATTCTTTGCTTCGGTCAATGAATTTATTGAGGCTTTTGAGCTTAGAGAAAAAGCAGGTGTAGAGTACGTCAAAATCGATTTAACCCACGCTCATCTTTGGGATCAATCGGCGATCGCCGCTTTAGATAAAGTAATTCTCAATTTCCGCCGTCAAGGTATCGAGGCGGAAGTTGTTGGTTTAAATGAAGCTAGCGCGACCTTGGTGGATAAGTTAGCCATTCACCCTCAATTGGATCTTGCCGAAAACTTGGTGAGTAATAAGTAACTCCTAAGAAACGAATTAATCTTCTCAGTCTGGGAAAAGGGAAAAGGGAAAAGGGAAAAGGGAAAAGGGGAAATCAATTCTCAATAGATCTCCCTATTTAGACGTATTTAGGTAAGATTATGGAGCAATATTCATCAGAATCTTAGGAGATAGCTTTGGATAAAAATCAAGCTGAATTGGCAGAAATTCTCACCATTGCTCGTGGTGTTGCTTGGGGGGCAGCGGATATTCTCAGTTCTTTTTATCACCAGGATACTGCCGATTTAGACATTAAAGACAAGAAAGACGGCCCCGTGACTGAAGCTGATTTAGCAGCAAATCACTATATTTTGAATGGTTTACAAGAGAAGTTGGGAACATCAGAGTTTGGTTATTTGTCGGAAGAAACCTTTGATATCAAAAAAGCGGAACCGATCGCTAAAGATTGGGTCTGGATTATCGATCCCTTGGATGGCACGCGGGACTTCATCGACAAAACAGGGGAATATGGCATGCATATTGCCCTTGCTTATCAAGGTCGTCCTGTCATTGGGATTGTGGCGATTCCCGAAGCGGGGAAAGTCTATTTTGCGTTGAAAGATAATGGTACTTTTGTCGAAACAAAAGACGGTACAATTACGCCGATGAAAGTATCTGAGCGTCACGAAATTGAAGATCTTTATTTAATTGTCAGTCGTTCCCATCGAGACGATCGCTTTAAAGCCTTGATTGATCGTCTGCCCTTTGCGGGCAAAAAGTATATGGGGGGTGTTGGAGGCAAAATTTCCACTCTCCTCGAACAGGAATCTGATGTTTATCTTTCCTTATCAGGAAAATCCGCTGCCAAAGATTGGGATTTTGCGGCTCCAGAACTAATTCTGACGGAAGCTGGAGGCAAGTTTAGCTATCTTAATGGTGAGCCTGTTTACTATAACCAAGGAGATGTGAAACGCTGGGGTTGCATTGTGGCAACGAATGGTAAGTGTCATGAAGTCTTGTGTGCAAAGGCTACTGCCGTGCTCGACGAAATTGATAACCCAACATATGCTTGAGTCAATCAAATATTGTGATTGAAGGTTGTCGATGGGCTGGATTAAGTAAGTTGCTTGATTCGGTCTTTTTTTTGCGAGATCAGAGATAATTAAGCAAACGATTGGCAATGGTGAATTATGCCAGCAACCACTGTTTACGTATCTCGCTTATTTGTTTATCCTGTTAAATCATTAGATCCGGTAGATTGCGATCGCGTGACTATTTTAGAATCTGGGGCACTACAGGGCGATCGCACTTGGGCTATTTATGATCGCGATGGTAAGTTTGTTAATGGCAAGAATAACTCTAAAATTCATGGTCTGCGCTCAAAATTTGATTTGGCAACTAACACCCTGACACTGCAAATACAGGGAACCGAGCAAACTGTTAAATTTAGTTTAATTGCAGACCAAGCTGCATTATGTCGTTGGCTGGAGTCCTACTTTGGTTTTCCTGTAGAGTTGCGGCAAAATCTAACCATGGGTTTTCCCGATGATACGGTGTCTCCTGGAGCAACTATTGTCAGCACGGCTACCTTAGAAGCGATCGCCTCCTGGTATCCTGAATTAGATACAGCAGATATTCGGCGGCGTTTTCGTGCCAACATTGAGCTGGCGGTCGTGCCTGCTTTTTGGGAAGATCGACTGTTCACCACCCCAGACTCTACGGTTAAGTTTAAAATCGGGGGGGTAGAATTCCATGGAGTCAATCCCTGTCAGCGTTGTATTGTGGTTACTCGCGATCCCCACACAGGAGAACCTTACCCCAAGTTTCAAAAGATTTTTGTGACTCAAAGACAAAATACCCTGCCTGAAAAAGTAGAGCGATCGCGCTTTAATCATTATTTTCGTTTAGCTGTAAACACTAAGTTAGCTCCCACTGAAGCAGGGAAGACAATTAAAATTGGCGATATCTTGGAGCTGTTATAGATATTTAAACTCAAACATTAGATAAAAAAGCCAATAATCAATAACTAACTGCACATTCTCTACAAGAGGGAAACATGATATCTTATTAATTAACTAGATAAATTTTTGTTACGCTTGATACCAAACAAAATTAAGAGAAATTTAAAAGAAATTAAATTTATGACTAATAAGAAAACTGTTATTTCCCCCTCAATTTTGTCCGCCGATTTTAGCCGCCTTGGTGCAGAAATTGAAGCGATCGACAAGGCTGGTGCAGACTGGATTCATATTGATGTGATGGATGGTAGATTCGTACCTAACATTACTATTGGGCCAATGATTGTCGAAGCGGTACGTCCCCACACCAAAAAGCCCCTTGATGTTCACTTGATGATCGTCGAACCCGAAAAATACGTCGAAGATTTTGCCAAAGCTGGAGCAGATATTATCTCAGTTCATGCAGAACATAATGCGTCTCCTCATTTACATCGTACCCTGGGTCAAATTCGCGAATTGGGTAAGCAAGCAGGGGTAGTATTAAATCCTGGAACGCCATTATCTCTAATTGAACACGTGCTTCCTTTGTGCGACCTCGTTTTGATTATGAGTGTTAACCCTGGTTTTGGTGGTCAAAGCTTCATCGAAGAAATGGTCGGTAAAGTAGCTAGCCTACGTAAAATGTGTGATGAAAGAGGACTAGATCCCTGGATCGAAGTTGATGGTGGACTCAAACCCAACAATACTTGGCAGGTATTAGAAGCAGGTGCTAATGCGATCGTAGCTGGTTCTGCGGTATTTAAAGCCCCAGATTATGCTGAAGCGATCGAAGGTATTCGTAATAGCAAACGTCCTCAGCCTGAACTAGCTACTGCCAAGTAAATTTAGGTAGTGGGTAGCGGGTAATGGGTAATAGGTAATGGGTAATAGGTAATAGGTAATAGGTAGTAGGTTTTACCTCACCGTTGACTGGTATCTCAGACAGCACTGTAGAATTATTTCAGAGCAAAAAAAGGATTCATTAGAAATAGTGAATCTTTTTTGTTGGACAGTTGTTGTGCAGTTAACTAGTACCAAGTATGGGTGATTACTTTAAATTAAGAAATTAAG
>JBJOPG010000302.1:0-7539 GCA_046050865.1 Cyanobacteriota bacterium | reverse complement strand
TTCGACTCCATCCCGAACTCGATTGTGAAACGCTGTTGCGGCCAAGATACTTGGGGGGTAGCCCCCTGGGAAAATAGCTCAGTGCCAGGTTCCTTTTTTGCTCTATTTTGAGCTTACAATATATAAAAATAAGACCTCCTAATTCATTAGTTTGATAGGAGGTCTTTGGTTTTGTGAACATATGATATTTGATTTGAATAGAGGACGAATTTTACTATTCACTGTAAAAGGTAGAATTAGTAGTTTCGTTAACTGGCCAATCTTCATTTTCCCCTCCAATGATAATTTTATCTATTTGCACGAATTCTTTACTAAGTTGATGAATTGAATTAATTAGAATATCGATCGCAATTAAATCGCTCGTACCAAGATCGAACCAGCATCGACCCCAAACACCGAGATATTCAATATCGCCCATATTGTGCATGGGTGCCATCAAAATATTTTCTAATGCAGATTGATCGTAATCCATATAGCTGATTTCTATACCTGCATCCTGTACAGGAAGATTTTCAGCATTAAAACCGCCCAGCTTCCCTAAGTAAAACCAAGAATCAAAAAGCTCTTCAATATATTGCTGTTCCATGCGAGATGGAACAGTGGGAAATTCCAGCCAAATCCACAAATCAAAAGGGTTAAATTCTCTAAATTGTATTTCCATAAACTTTAATCTTTAATTATTTAATTAGAATCTAGACTTTTCATTAAATATCAAGAAAATACCTAAGGTTAAGGCATAAAAATAGAGCCAACTTGGAAGCTCAAGAAAAATAGATTCATTATGTTAAATCTTACATTGATGAACCATTCTTCTTAAGTCACGTTTTGACTCAATAACTAAAACTATTTTATTTTCTAGATTATATTAATTCTCTCTTTGATCTTTATCAGTTTGGATAAAGAGAATGAGCAAAAAAACGGTAGGAACTAAAACAAATAGGATAGTAGCTACAAATCCCAAATCATTAACTTCCATACAATAGCAGCTCCTAAGTAAGTAATTATTAAAACAACATTCATACCTAGAATATCATTACTTAGGTTCATAGCTGCATCAACCTAAATCTATTTCTTCTTTTTTGTAGGTTTGGGCTTGGTAATAATGGTGACTGACCCATTGACTATGGTTTGACATGCCAATCGGTAATTATCAGGTTTTTTGTTCAGCCGACGTTGCTCAAAATCAGTTCTGGGAGATAAATTTTCCATTCCCTCCGCAACTTCAACAATACAAGTGGCACATTGTCCATAGCCCCCACAATTCCTGAGCTTTCCCCCTAGGGTATAAATATCAACCCGATTTTGAAGAGCTTTCTCGCGCAAATTTGACCCTTGTGCAGCGATTACTTCCTGATTTTCCTTGGCAAAGGTGATTGTCGTCATAGAAATTCTCTCTTGTTAAATCCTACTCACTATAATATTAAGAATTCATAAGAAATCATACATCGATTTTAATACTTATGGGCTTCTCCAGGATTATTGTTTACAACTAAAGATAATTACATAATTGACTTAAATTCACCTAATTTATCGGCTCTGATAGAGTAATTCTGGTGGATAAATCTTATGACCAATGCCAGTAACTGATGTGTTGCGCTGAAAGGACAGAGTTAATTGCGATCGCCCCTAGATAATTAATCTCTGGAGTACAAGAATATAGTGACCAATCGTTTGACTCTATTTGATTCTCTAGGCTGGGGGATAAGTAAGGAGAGTGGTTTTCTTCAAAAGAGATATCAACACTAGCTAAAGATCCTGATAGACCTGTGCCGATCGCTTTCAAATAAGCTTCTTTTGCTGTCCAAAGTTGAAAAAATAATCTTGGCTGCTGTTTCTGGGGCGTTTCTGCCAGCATTTTGAACTCCCTAACCGAGAAAAAGCGTTGGGCAATGTTCAAGGCGTCGGGCATTGCTCGTTGATATTCCAGGTCAACACCAATCAAATGATTAAGTGTAAAGCCGAATAGACCGTATTCCTGAGAATGGGAGAGATTAAACTGAAGATGAGAATTTTGGGGCAGCTGAGGTTTGCCGCGATCGCTATAGGAAAAAGTTACGTCAGAGGGCACCACCTGTAGATAGTTGCCTAATAACTGTCTTAAAATGCCTCTGGCAGCGATGAATCTGCTTTTATGTTGAGCAAAGCGAAATTTACTGGCTCTGACTACTTCATCTGGAGATAAGAAGGTCATTAATTCCTCAAGCTCTGGACTGGATAAGGTTAAATTAGCTCGCCAGAGATGAACTTGATGATTGTTTAGGGTAGGAAACCCCTTAGGGTGTTGCCAAATGGTCATGCTAAATCCTATTCCTAATAGGTGAGTTGGGAATTCGGCGTGATGTAAAAATTTTAGCATACTTAAGATCGAAAATGGGGGTATCGAGAGTTTTTTTGAGTAGAGGAATAGCTTGAACAGCTTGCAGATTGCCCAGAGCGATCGCCGCTGCCGCACGGGATTTTTGAAATTGAGGCGAAGTATTGTGTAATGCTTCAACGATTAAATCGTAACTAGGTTGATGGTGGAGTAACCCCAGTAGTTTAACTACATGAAAATGTGCACCATAATCATTATGAGCTTCATCTTGATAGGTCTTTAACAGAGCTGCTGACGTTTCTTGGGGATAAACTTCGAGTAAAGTTTTCCCTGCTAGATAACATCGCCCAAAATCAGTATGGTATAATTCTCTGATCAAAAATTCTATTTCTGGAGGCTGGTCGTATTCATGTACCAGGTCAATATCTTGAGGGCGATCGCGAATGATGCGATCCAAACTAGGTTCAATCTCCGCAAAATTAATTTGCCCTGTAGCCAAACCTTTAGCTGCTAGGAGTCTGATGCCACGCAAACGAAAAGCAACGGAAATAGGAGCCTTGGCAATGGCGGAGATCGCGGAATAATATTCAGCGTCAATTAAATCTTGAATGCAAGCACGTCTGGCATTAATGTCATCATGTTGCAGAAAGCCAACAACTTCATTCATTTGGCTATGGTCATTACTGAGGCGGGCAACTGAAGCGATCGCCGCACTGGCAATGGATTTATCCTCATGACTCGTAAACAGTCTAATCCGCTCTAATGCCGGTAGGTAATTAAAATTCCCTAGAGTATGAATTATGATTCGGTAAGTCTGGTGGGGTTTAGTCAATAAATTGGCGATCGCTTCCAGGATCGATGGCTCTTCCGTACCAATTTCCCCAATTGCCCAGACGGCATTTTCGACAGTTAAGGGGTCGGCATCATCCAGACAAGTTTTCAGAGTTGGTAATGCTTGAGTAGCTTTTAAACGCCCTAAGCTTTCCACTGCTTTTCTTCTGGCGATCCGGTTTTCCAAAGCTGGGTCGAGATCTTGAATAGCTTCCATGAGAGCATTAATCGCTCTTTCAGTGGGAAAATTGATTAAGTGGGCGGCACCCACATAGCGCTCGGATGTTCCATTTTCTGTGTTTAACGGTTGTTTCAAAAGAGCGATCGCCTGATCTTCCGTTAAATTGAAGATGTTAGAAAATCTATTGTCCATTACTTGAGGAAATTTTATAATCGATTCTAAATTAATAAATAGTTTAAAGCTTATTGCCTTGGTTAATCCTTGGTAGTTTACTGTGAAGAAACAATCTGCAAAAATCGATTATACAGAGGATGACTAATTTTCTCCTTTAAAATCCCCTAAAATCCCAAATCTCCAGAATTTTAAATTCATTTAAAACCAAATTAAGCACATGACAGAACAACCAGTGACCGCCGCAGATTTAGCGGAACTAATTGGGGAATTTGAAAAATATCGCGATCGCTTGGTGAAGGAAACCACCGAGGCAGCCAAAAAAGCCAAACTCTCCAAAAAAGCTACCATGGCAAAATTAGAGCCACAGCTCGCCGACATTGATGCCAAACTACAACGACTCAAAGAACAACAGGCTAATTTAAGCGCAAGTAGTTAGATGACCAATACTCCTAATGCCGTTCCCAATGGAAAAACTCTCTTGCTTTCCCATGAAGAAACGGACGAATTGTTAGACCAGGTAAATCAACAGCTTGCTGAGGGTAGGTTCAATCATCAAGACCAACAGCTCATTTGGCAAATGGTGGAATGCCTTGGGGATACTAGAGGGCTAGTACGACTAGGTTTTGCCGAAGCCTTGGGAGTGGTGGGCAAACCAGCGGTGGACACTTTGATTGAAGCCCTATTGCATCACTCGAACGAGGTAGTGAGAAGGGCGGCAGGTAAGACCCTCACCTTAATTGAAGATCCTGTTGCGGTTCCTCATTTAATCCATGCCCTGCTAAACGATGAAGATACGGTGGTGCAAGCCTCCGCGATTGGTGCTCTGGCACGCATTGGGATCGCCTCGGTCGAGCCTTTACTAGAGGTGCTAGCATCTCCTAGTTCCAGTGAAAGTAACAAGGGTCATGCTGCCTGGGGATTGGCTTTTATTGGTGCCCCAGCCAAAGAACAACTATATGCCGCTTATGATTCGGCTTCCTCGGAAGTTAGAGCTGCGGTGGTGGGGGCGATCGCCAAAGTGGCGGCAGAAGATCGTCATGATACCCAATCTCTAGATCTACTAGTCAATGCCCTCCAAGATGACGTTGCTGATGTTCGTAGTGAAGCGGCGGCAGTTTTAGGTAATTTGCAATACCGACCTGCTATTCCAGTGTTATTACAACTGCTCCATCATGCTGAAGCAGAAACTCGCAAGTCTGCTGCCTTGTCTCTGATGAAAATTGGCGATCGCGATGCTCTTCCCTTATTAAAAACTGCTTTAGACCAAGAAAGAGATCCTTCTAACCAGAAAGCGATCGCCTTAGCGGTATCTTTATTGCAAAAGCAAACTGAGTCAATTGATGTAGATCCAGAAAACGACTGGTAGTAATGACTTGAGCCTCTCAATATCGGCTTTTAAATAATTCCTTGAAAAACCGTACACAATCTGCCATAATGAATATCGGCAAGGAAGTAAAGCTGAACCTTAAGGGTTTTGCTTAACAACAACAGTTCTTTAAGAGTTTCTTCAGGAATTGCTGAATATGCGGGTGTAGCTCAGTGGTAGAGCGTCACCTTGCCAAGGTGAATGTCGAGGGTTCGAATCCCTTCACCCGCTTAACTAGAACTAAAACAAGTCTGATAAATTGAGTCTTGATGATGATTTGTTGTGAACTACAGTGTGGCTTGCCTATTGGGTATTAAAAGTTATCCCTTAGAGATTTAATAGTGATTGGAATATAGTGAGGGGAAAGAGTGCTTGAAATCTGATAATTCTATTAAAATTGGATTGAGGAGTCAGATAAGATATTTAACTTGAAATAAACCCAGAGCAAAAAAGTTTAAAGTTTGTTGATTATCGTCCTAACTTAGTAAACTCAATCGATTAGAGTGCGTCCATATAAAGTCCATCCCATAGATTTAACCAGTGAATATCCTTGTCCTTGCCGCCGCCACGGTCAGTTAAAACCGATTGTTTTGACTGAAGCTTTAGGATGCGATCGCTGTCAACAAATCTTTGTCGTCAAAAAAGATGGTCAGATTATCGAACAGCTATCTTCTCTTTATCAAAAAAAATCCTGGAGATGGACAGGTAGTCGTTGGCAAAATGTTTACGCTCGCTGGAAACAGGGCAACTGTCTAATTATCTTGATCCTGCTGTTGTGTCTGAGTATTGTGGTGGGGATGATGGTGGTACTATCGTAAGTGTTGCGTTGGTTGAATGCTCAGAGTATCATTTCCTGGATAGTAGTATTTTTACTGTTGATCTATTGTTGATCGTTTTATATCGTTCTTATCGCTGTTGATAATCTATCGGCATTAATCCAAAGCAATGCAAAGTTCACCAGATCGAGTGCTGACTATAGTTAAACAATCTCATAAGGCTGCGATTAAACTTTCCCAAATATCAGGGGCAAAAAGAAGGTTGGGCATATTGGCGATCGCCGAAGCCATAGAAAGCAGTTGTGATGAAATACTAGAGTCTAATACGATTGACTTGGAAATGAGTCGTGAAATGGCGATCGCCGAACCGATTGCTGACTGGTTAAAACTAACTCCAGAGCGGTTAGACATGACCATTGCTATTTTAAAGCGGCTTTCCCGCGCCGCAGACCCGACGAGAAGACTAATTAATGCCCCTTATCAGTTGGAACCATCTCAAACCTACTGTCAACTCGTACCCTTGGGCACAATCGCCTTAATCTATGAGGCCTTTCCTGAATTAGCCGCGATCGCCGCTGGACTGTGTTTAAAAACGGGAAATAGCCTAATTACTAGGGGTTGCAGTGCTGCTAGCAATTCCAACCAAACAATCGCCGAGATTATCCAAAAAGCATTAGCCTCAGCGGAATTACCTTCAGGCACAATTTCCAGCATTTCTGCCGACTTAGGTATTTCCGTGCAAGATCTTGTAACCCAGGATCGCTACATCAATTTAGTGATTCCTTATGGCAGACCTAGCCTCGTGCAGCAGGTAGCCGAAAAGGCAACCGCAACGGTATTAAGAACCGCTATGGGTAATTGTTATTTATATTGGTCTCAAAGTGGCAGTTTAGAGCTAACCAGCCAAATGATTATTGATAGTCATGATGGAGAACCAGATGCGGTTAATGCGATCGAAAAAGTGCTAATTCACCAAGAAGTTAAGCCTTCCCTCTTACAATCTTTGTTTAATAGTCTGCAACAACAAGGTTTTAAACTAAGGGGAGATGAATCCTGCGTGGAACAGTTTCCTGAGTTTCTCTCCCTGATGAAACCTGAAGAATGGTTTAGACCATATTTAACCAAAGTTATCGCCTTTCGTCGTATCGAAGGTCTATCTCAAGCAGTTCTCTGGATAAATCGTTATAGTAGCGGTCATGCCGATTCCATCGTCACCAAATCTTATCAAGAGGGTAAACAATTTGTTCAAGGCATTGACAGTGCATTGGTCTACATTAATACCTCTCCCAAATTTTCTCGTATTCCCGAAGAAGGAAGTGATGTATTTTTAGGCATGTCTAATCAGAAAGGTTATCGCCAAGGTTTGATTAGTGTTGAAACTTTTACCACCAGCAAACAAATTGTTCAAGGATAAAGTTTTGTTATTGGTTAGGGATGATTGAATTAAACTAGGCTTGGGGCTTAAAGCTTAGAGCTTTGATCAAAAGCCTGACGAACTAAAGCACTGGCATCCCAAGCACTCGCTCGCTCTTGTTGAATTTTCGTAAACAGTTGCTGGCGAACCTGGGGCAAAGCATTAATCAAAGAGTCTACCCGCTCAATGAAAATAGTTGCGTCCATTTCCTCAATATCGATCATCCATGATTGTTGACCCAGTTTGGTGAATAGTTCTTCAGTCTTAAATTCATAGATGATGGGAAATACGGGCACCCCAGCCCCAAGGGACAGGATCGCCATATGTAACCTAGTGGCAATGACTAAATCATATTCGCCAATCAGTTGAACGAGAGTTTCTGGATCATGAAAGTCTCGGTTGACGGTGACGAAAGGGACAATTTCCGGAGCTAATTGGGAAGTAATATTTAAGGCAAACTCGGAATCATCTTTCCAATATTCG
>JBJOPG010000301.1:0-4919 GCA_046050865.1 Cyanobacteriota bacterium | reverse complement strand
ACACATCGAAATCGCTACTGAAACTGAAGTCCAAGGTGGTTGGGGTGGTTACTACTACCGTCCTTACAACGTAGCTAGTGCCGACGCAGGTGCTCAAGCCTTTGGTACCAACACTAGAACTTCCACTGTCACAGATACTCTAGTCATTCAAGGACAGTTTAGCGGTTCCCGCTCCAGTTCTTTCGCTGAAGCTTCCTAATTATTAGATTTCGTGCCGACCGTTTCGACAGTATAAAACTAGCAAAAACTTTAGGATGTAAACTTGACATAGGTTGAGTGCATCCTATTTTGCATGACTATTTATATATTGATAATTTAGGTAGAATTATCTCTCAAATACTTTTGGTAACTTTATTGTCATGACTAGAGTCATATTTCAACCACCAAAATTACGGAGAGAAGAATGTGAAGAGGAGGATCGTAAGGTTACTTGGCTAGAGTTGTTTTTCGATTTAATTTTTGTGGTGGCGATCGCCCAATTAGCCCATAATTTTCGTGAAAATTTTAGCCTTGTGGGTTTGGTTCAACTGGGGGTTTTGTTTATCCCTGTGTGGTGGTGCTGGATTGGGGCGGTCTTTTATGACACTCGTTTTGATAATGATGGTTTAGTAGATCGGCTAATTACGCTAATGCAAATGGCGATCGCCGCCAGCTTGGCAGCAAATATTCATCATGGTTTGAGCAGTTCATCGGTAGGTTTTACCCTTAGCTACATTGCCTTTCGGGGAGTATTAATCTGTCAATATCTTCATGCTGGTTATCATGTACCCCAAGCCAGAATTCTCACCAATTGGTTTGCCATCGGTTTTACCCTTAGTCTCGTTTTTTGGTTGGCTTCCTTGTTTGTACCTCTTCCCTGGCGTTTTGCACTATGGGGGTTGGGGTTAATTATTGATTTTGCCACTCCTCTTAGTGCCGGCAAAAGAGTTGCTCAAGTGCCACCAAATATGGCTCATACCACCGAAAGAAT
Organism: Cyanobacteriota bacterium; assembly: GCA_046050865.1. Lineage (GTDB taxonomy): Bacteria > Cyanobacteriota > Cyanobacteriia > Cyanobacteriales > Xenococcaceae > Waterburya. The sequence continues at coordinate 3,949 of JBJOPG010000301.1, read as the reverse complement.
TGGGCTATTTACAATTATTGTGCTGGGTGAATCCATTGTTTCTGTGGTGACCGGTGTTTCTGAACTCGCCTGGACTCCCACCTCTATTGCGATCGCCCTCTTGGGTCTATCCGTCGTTTTTAGTTTCTGGTGGATGTATTTCGATACAGTGGATGACTCGCCACTCCAAGCGATGAGACAAGGGAAAATGCAAATTGCCCTCACTTGGCTGTATTCTCATCTACCGTTAGCTATCGGTTTAACTGCGACGGGGGTAGGAGTAGAAAAAATGATTAGAGGTTTAAGCAATGAGGCTGCTAGGGGAGAAAAAGTCTTATTTTGCCTAGCAGTTGCCTTATGTTTGGTGATCCTATCCAATCTTCATTGGACTAGTTGCGAGTTGGGTCGAACTAAATGCAAAAAGATTTTAACTTATTATCGTTTGGGGGCGGCGGCTTTTGTGTTGACCCTTGCTCTTGCCTGTAATCTACTATCTTCTTTGACGGTAATTGCTTTGGTGGCATTTGCCTGTACGATTCAGATTGTTTTGGATCTTTTCAACACCTGCCCTTGAATAAACAGTAGTAAACAGTAAATATTTAAACCGTTATAATCGCGATATTCTGTAACTTTCTTGGCATTTATGAAAGAGCGCGTTGCTAAATCCTTTGATATTTTCGCTAACAAATTGGTACAGTTCAGTCAAGAGAGGGGTCGGCTATATTGGTGGATATTTCTGTTTGTTTTGGCTCTGACCCTAGTATCGATTACCCCTTTTCCGGGACATTCTCAGCCGACTGAGGATTTACCTGTGGAGTCAATTTGTCAGATTGATTCCCAGAAAGAAATACGGGGTGTTTGGCTGACTAATGTTGATAGTGATGTTTTGTTTACAGCCGATAAGACCAAAGAAGCGATCGCTTTACTGGCGGGCGCTAATTTTAATACTCTGTATCCCACGGTTTGGAACTGGGGTTACACTCTCTATCCCTCAAAGATAGCTGAATCTTTTACTGGATCAGCGCTTGACCCGACAGAAGGATTGCAGAAACGGGATATCTTAGAGGAAATGGTAAAACTGGGACACAAAGAAGGCATGAGCGTCATTCCTTGGTTTGAATTTGGCTTTATGGCACCTGCGGATTCCACCTTAGCCCAGCGCCATCCTGAATGGCTGACCTCCAGACAAGACGGCAGTAAGATCTGGTGGGAAGGCAAGGTGCATCAACGAGTCTGGTTAAATCCCCTCCATCCAGAGGTGCAACAGTTTATGACGGATTTAATTGTGGAGATTGTGTCTAACTATGATATCGATGGTATTCAGCTAGACGATCATTTTGGCTATCCATCGGAATTGGGTTATGACGACTTTACCGTCAAGCTATATCAAGAGGAACATGAGGGTAAGTCACCACCCAAAAATCCCCAAGATCCCGATTGGGTGCGCTGGCGGGCGGATAAGATCACGGATTATGTGGAAACTCTATTCCAAGAAATTAAAGAACACAACCCTAATGCTATAATTTCCGTGGCTCCCAACCCCCAAGAATTCTCCCTCAACTCCTTTTTACTGGACTGGCATCGCTGGGAAAGAAAAGGCTTAATTGAAGAGTTAGTCGTGCAACTATATCGCGATGACAACGAAACCTTTAGGCAAGAATTAGCCCAACCTGAAATTCAGGCAGCGAGGTCACATATTCCCGTTGGCATCGGCATATTGACTGGTTTAAAAGGTCGTCCCATATCCTGGTATAAAATTTATCAACAGGTTAGAATCGCTCGGGAGCAGAAGTTTGCTGGCATCTCTTTTTTCTTTTATGAAAGCCTGTGGAATTTAGCAGCGGAGACTCCAGACAGCAGACAGGCTGCACTTAAACGTCTATTTCACCAGCAGACACAACGACCTCAGGTGAAGGACTGCCAATCCTAAAATCCTGGCTAATGATGATTACCATGATTAATTTGGGCACAATGACTTGGGGTGTGCAACATGGAGAACCCAAACTAAATGGACAGTAGATTAAAATATTTGACTGTTGAAGACTATAGCATTCTACTGGAACAAGCCCAGGTAGCCACCTATAAACAGCATGAAGTAATTCTGAAAGAAGGTCGTTTGTCTCAGGGAATTTACTTTGTCCGCAAAGGCACGGTGAGAATTGAAAGAGCCGCTACCGGAAAAGATGTGGCGATCGCTTTCCTCGAACCAGGAGAAGTTTTTGGTGAAACTTCTTTTCTCGAAGGAGTTCCCAGCACCAGCGGTGTCATCGCCCAAGAGGATGTGGAGATCTGTATCATTAATCAGGAGCAACTGACTGATTTGCTCTCAATGCGACCTGGCTTATCGGATCGCTTTTATCAATCTTTGGCTCACAATCTTTCCAGTCGTCTCCATCAAACCGCCTCTTTAGTTTCCCACCTAATGAGGCGGGTACGTGTTGCCCCAGAGTATGCAGGACATCGTACGGGGCAGGTGGGACAAAATGAGATTCCTCCTGAGTTAATTAGTGAAACTGAACTATTTAAAAGTAATTTAAGCAGTATCGAGCATTCTATTCGCCATCGAGAAATTAGTGAATCTGAAGCTCAAATACAGATCGACAAAATCTGTAATATGTTGATTAATACCCTCCGTGAGCAAATTATTGAATCGCCAGAAATCCATCAGGCAATTGGCACTTTTATTTTCCGTGAAACCTTTCCTTTTTTCATGCTCAGTAGTTTTCTGGATCGGGCTTTTCGTAGACCAGGGGGATATGTTAGTGACTCCTATATTACCGAATTGCTGGCTCAAAACGAACCGGAAGGAGACGGTTACCTAGGCATTTATTTAGACCGTTGGATTCGCTCAAGACCTACCTGTTTAGCCTTGAAACACCGTGGGGGCATCATTACTGAAACCATTAAACATCAGACCTACCATTGGACAGAAGCGACTCCCTTGCCTATTACTAGTATCGCTAGTGGTTCAGCAGCAGAAATTTTGGATCTCTACTTTCAGGCTGAACCCCCTAATGTTCACGTAACCTGTATCGATTTTAATCATCAGGAAATATCTTCAGCGGCAAGCATCGCCCATAAATGGGGTTTTCAAGATCGTCTTACCTTTGTTCAGGATAATTTCTTTTTAATAGCGGAAGGTTATAGTCAAATTGATATTCCCCTCCAGCAGATGATCTATAGCGTCAGCATCGCGAATTGTTTGCGCGATCGCGAATTTATTCGTATCCTAGACTGGATTTATGACCATCTGTTACCAAACGGTATTGTCATTCTGGGTAATCTCCACGCTGCTAACCCAGACCGTATTTTACTAGAGCATATCCTGGAGTGGCATTCTATCTATCGTTGTGCTGATGATTTGCAATCGCTATTTTCTCGTTCCAAATTTCGTTCTCTGCCTTTATCAATTCAGTCTGATGAGTATGGAGTGGAGTTATTTGTTATTTGTAAGAAAGCTTGGACAATTGAAATTGATCATCCAGAGGATTGAACTAAAAAATTAAGCACCTATTGCGATTATCTAGCGACCGCTCTAAGTGCTTAAAATACTGAGAAAAAGAGATTTATGAAAGGAACATTTAACTTTCAGCTTTATCTATCTTTATTTACCTCAACGGGAATCGGAATTAATTCTTCTTGCTCAACGATAGCTGATTCTTGTTCTGTAATAATCGTGGCTGCTATTAGAGCAATTAACAATAAGGAAATTAACAACATGATTATTACTCTCGTTTAGTTTTGGGGATAATTCTAGAGCACCTGCTATCTTGAAAACAAAGCGCCTCTGCTAAATCAATTAGAGAGACGCTTTAGATACCACAGGTTTCTATCTAAAACTGCAAGTCTTAACCGTTGATTGCAGGAGCGCTTAAAGCTACAGGAGCCTGTTCGCCACTAGCAAGGTCAAGAGGGAAGTTGTGGGCGTTACGTTCGTGCATTACTTCAAATCCAAGGTTAGCTCGGTTTA
>JBJOPG010000300.1:0-4960 GCA_046050865.1 Cyanobacteriota bacterium | reverse complement strand
TGCAGATGTTTCAGGGAGATCATTTTTTTATTAATTCAAATCAATCTACTTTGTTACAGTTTCTCAATCGCGAGTTAAGCGCGATCGCTAGTAAAGTCAAACTTCATCAATAAATAAGCTCATAATAATTTTTACTCAATCGATGAATAACCAGCAATCAACAATTGATCGGGTCGTTGAAATCAATAACCTCAATCATTTCTTCGGCGAAGGTAAACTCAGGAAACAAATTCTATTTGATATCGATTTGACTCTCAATTCTGGAGAAGTAATTATTTTAAAAGGGCCATCTGGCTCTGGTAAAACTACCCTCTTAACTCTGATGGGTGGATTGCGTTCTGCACAGTTGGGAAGTCTCAAAGTTTTTGGCGAAGAATTATTTGGCGCCAGCAAAAAAAAGCTGGTTCAAATTAGAAGAAATGTTGGCTATATTTTTCAATCACATAACTTACTAGAATCTTTAACAGCTAGGCAAAATGTACAGATGTCGCTGGAACTACATCAGGGAATTGATGCGCCAGAGGTTAAACAGAGGGCGATCGCTCTATTAGAATCAGTAGGCTTAGGAGAACACGTTGACTATTGTTGACTATTGTCCTCATAACCTTTCTGGAGGGCAAAAACAACGAGTGGCGATTGCCCGTGCTTTAGTCTCTCATCCCAAAATGGTGTTGGCAGACGAACCTACCGCAGCACTTGATAGTAAATCTGGTCGCAATATTGTGAAGTTAATGCAGGAGTTAGCTAGAGAACAAGGCTGTACAATTCTCATCGTTACCCACGATAATCGTATTTTAGACGTGGCAGATCGCATTGTGGAATTGGAAGACGGCAGAATTACCGCCTAGAGCAAGGCGTTGCTGAATAAGTAATGATTTATGCGGTCAGAATAACAGTTTTAAACTTGAGATAATGGAGTAAAAGGCGAATTTAACAGTCATTACTCTAATTCAACTAATAAATTCAAACGATTAGCAATTTCCAGTATTGATTCTTTCAAAGCAGGATCGTTCAAATTTGTTACTTTAATCTTCCCAGATGCTATTGACCTTTCTGCTCTTTCATATAGTGCGATCGCATCCTCTCCATTATGAGCATTGTTGAAAATTAACCCGTCAATTAATCCATATAACTGGGAATTCTCATAAAAATAGCGACCCCAAGCTTGAGTTAGTTTTCTAATCCCAGTGTTAGTCATCGAAGTAACCGAACCCGCACCCCAAGCAGCCTCACCTCTTAGATCGAGTAGTTTTAGGCTTTGAGTTAAAGTAATATTGGCTATCTGCCAATGCTTGGTTTCAATCGTTCCGTCATCACCAAATATCTCTACTAGAGAGCAAGAAAGACTAAAACCTGCATAGATAATGCCTCTATCTGAATTTAATTCTGGCTTGTCTCCTCGATGATGGTCGAATCTACTAAGAGGACCAAAATAGCGAAATTCTGTAGGGGTAGCATTATACCTTGTGGGATCGAATATCCTTTTAATAACTCTTCCTACTTTTAACACTTCAAATTTAGGTGTAATATTCCGTGTCGGCGGTGGAAATCGGATCTCTACCATTATTTATTGACCTACACCTACGGCTCTTGCTTCAATTACTACATCCTCAACTGCACCCTGTTTGAGCATTTCAATTGGTGTTAATCCTCCCATAGCTCGATGTGGTTTAGTTAACCAGTTAAGTTTTCTGAAGCTAGAAATGTCTAATGCTGCTAGTACCTCTGGCAAACCATCGATAACTCCGTCATCTCCTTCTGGGTCGAACTGCCACAAAGGAAATTTATAGACCCCATTATCTTTTAATCCTATAAGACTATTTGCTTTTCGTCGATCGTGTACTGTGGTTATAGCTTGGCAGCCAATTATTTTGGCTACTTGTGGTGTAGTTATACTATCAGCTAACAGTTGGCGACGACGTTGATAATATCTTTCTAGATTGGCTAGTTCTAGCAATACCGAGTTTCCTTCACGATAATCCTCCCCAGCAATTTCTTTAGCCAATGCTCGACTTTCAGATGAAATTATTTGAGGTTGTATGGACTGTACTAAATTTTGTAACTGTTCCGAGCTAGATTCAGCTAATGCTGCTTCTACAGATTTGAGGATAATTTTGGCAATTTTCTCTTTCGACTTGGGGACTTCGATCTGTTGAACAACAGTATTTTTCATTTTTTTCAACCAAATTACTTCTATCAATTATAACAAAGTAAGAGATATAGGGGTTAATTATAAATCAACTAAGAAATATATTTCTACATCTGATTATTAGTCAAAGTTTAAAGGGTTATGGAATATTACGAAATCATCTTTACAAGGATAAGTCCAGCCTTTGTACTTTCTATAAGATTTCTGTACTGCGATCGCCAAATTATCCAAATTATTCATAATCGTTAGATTTAATTAATCTGCAAAAAATACAAAGAAACTAAGCAAAAGCTAATTTATGCGCTAGATTTCGTGTATTAATCGCCTTTTTTAATCGCTTTATTCGGATAAATTCTTTGAAAATTCAGCAAATAAATCACTTCATCTAAACTAGAACTTTTCCACACTTGGCATAAACATGGGACATTCTGAAGCTAAAATTAGCAGTAAAAGAAGTAAGTCTAAGCAGAAAAACTTTCATGACTCCAGTATCAAGACAAAATCAGATTCCCAGACTAACCAAAAACCAACAAGATCGCCGACAGAACCACAACTGTGTCAAAACAAATTCTATGAAGAATGTCCTAGTAGTGCAATAACTGACACGGTTTATACAGCAGGAGTGTCGGGCATGAATTTTTGGGAATTAAAACCAAATAGCTTAAACGGAGGGAAAGACTTTTCGTGCGGCAGGGTTGAATTACAAATTCGAGACCGATTCGACCTGACCGACTTTGCTGAGGTAGCGTATCAAACTAAAGAGGTAATTGCCCATCAGTTTGGCGAACAAACCCTGAAACTACACTATGCCCTAGCTGCGATCGCTTTTCGCCAACCCGAAGCTTGGAAACAAAAAATTACTGTCTCAGCTTCCAAACTTCTAACCGATTTTGGTGAAGATAAAAAAAGAAATCGCTACATTTCTAAAGCTGAAAGAAACCTTAGCCAAAAGTCTACTTGTTATTCATCAAAACAAGAAAAACTACTTCAACTTGCTCATCACGTTTATTTACTAAAGCGTCTGGAGGTTTGGGTTCGGGAATGGCGAGATCGCAATAAAGGAATTTTTACAGTTGAAATGTCCAATCTTTGGGATGTATATAGTATCAAACAAGTAGTTCAAAAAAGCCTTGATGGCAAAGATAGCATAATAGATATTGAAATTACCTACAGTCCAGGTTCTTGGTTTGAAAAATTTGCTGGTCATGAATATTTAAGAGAATTTGGCTATCTTAGTGGCGAATCTCTGAAATTAGACTCATATCGGGAAAAAATGGCCTTAAGAATTGCTTATTTTGCCCTTTTTGCCTTACAACAGCACAGAAATACTCGATTCCAAATAGAGACTCTTTTAAGACGCATTGGTTACGGTGGGGAAATAGAAATAGCCAGAATCGATGGCAGTGCTGCCTTTAATTTAAAGCGTAGCTTCGAGCGAGGACTTAAAACTTTAGCTAAATTCGAGCATCCTTATACTTTTATTTATGATGATGATATTCCCGAATGGGTTTATCCAGATAGCAAAATTAAAAAACCAAGAAACTGGTTTGATAGTTGGTTAAAGTGTTTTGGGACTTTAAATCAACCAGAAATTAAGCAAAAATCTAAATTTAAATCTCAACCTAAAAAGATTCCCATATTATATTGTCAAACTCATCAAGAGCAACCTTTAATAGACAAGTCAACATCAAATACAGATCTGTTAGCCTTTGGCAAACAAATTAAAAAAACTCGCCAAGCTACTGGAGAAAGCTTAAGAACTATGGCAAAACAGATTCATATCTCTCCTTCTCGCTTATCTCAAATCGAGAATGGTTGCTATCCTCATCCAATTACCCCCGAACTTAAAACCAGACTTTCAACTCATCTAGGTTTAGAAATATAACCTATTGAGTAAAACTGGTAGCTTAATCTCTCCAAAGCCCTTTATGTAAGGGTTTTTTGTTTGGGTATTTGTTTTTAAAGTGTTTAGGCAGGTTGAAAAAGCTCCTAAACAGTCACAAAATTTAATAAACCCCAAGCTTTATGTACAGCAAGGATTATAGCTCCTAAACACTTGGTGTTCATTCGGAAATGAAATGTGTTCATTCGGAAATGAAATGTGTTCATTCGGAAACGTTTTTGAATAGAAAACTTTAGTTTGCGAGGGTTTTAGCTACTGAATAGCATTGTTTAAGTGTTTAGGAGCTAAATAAATAGTGTGTTTAGAGAGTCTGTCATAATGTGGGTTAGAACATCTATTTTGAGGGAAAGATAAATTCTTTAATGCCAATATAATTTTTCAACTTGTTTCACTAAACGCGAAAAGAGCCTAGAACCACTGCACTTAAAAGCAGGTATCTAAACTCTTCCCAATTTCTCTGAAAAAAGAGAAAAACAATACTAACCTGAGAACTAGTATTGTATCTTTTTTTTCAGAGAGTTGCACTGGCGATCTTAAAGATCTCTACTTTGTAGTGCGCCAAAATCTTAGTGCAATTCTCCTATGGGAAAAGCAAAATGCTTGCTGTGTCGTGGTTTTAAGGCTCCAATTAAATAATGGAGTCTGCATCAATGACGCAAAAATTATCACCAGATTTTGCTGTTTTAAATTGTAAAGAACAATTACCCAACCAGTTAACATCTGCTGAATACACTGAACTACATCAAGAAAGTGGCATTCATCCCGATTTAATTAAGCTCAACTTTTTCCACCTCGAAGGAAATGATGCTTTAGATCGCCTGTTCATTTCTGACAAGCTTAAAAGAATAAATACAGGTGCAGTCAGTTACAGCATCCTCAAACGCTATCGCCACGTCGAAGAAGGAGGC
>JBJOPG010000299.1:0-4980 GCA_046050865.1 Cyanobacteriota bacterium | reverse complement strand
TGGTTTGAGGGCTATGAATATGACCCTGGAGTATGGCAGTTTTCTTATCAGGGGAGTGGCGAGATTGATTTTGCTGTGGGAGGGAAATTACTCACTTCTCAAAGAAAAGCTGATGGTACTGTCACGGGAACTTTTCAACGGTCTAATAAAAAAAGTCCCGATGGTTTATTGATTCCAGTTCATTTAAGGCTGCGGAAGATAGATCCTCATAATCCACCGTCTAATTTAAAAATTGTTGCTTCAGAGTACGATTTGAATTCTTCAGCGGTTTACGCTCCAGAGTTTTTAAACTTTATCAAGCCTTTTAAAATCTTGCGGTATATGGATTTGACCGAAACCAATAATAGTAAGATTAAAACTTGGAGCGATCGCCTTAAACCCAATGCCCCAGGCAAAGGTGTTGCCTATGAAGATCTGATTGAACTGTCTAATATTACCCACAAATCAGCCTGGCTCACCATTCCCCACCTGGCAGATGATGACTATATACGTCAAACAGCAAGACTATTTGCTCAGAAATATGATCCTAGTCTTGACCTATATCTGGAGAACAGTAACGAATTATGGAATCATCAGTTTTCCCAAAGCCGTGATCTACGGGAATCGATGATGGCTAAAATAATCAAAGAATCAGGTTTAACTCCAGAAGCAGCCGAGCTCAAAATTGGTCAAGAGTCATTGCCCCAAAAAGCAGTTGTTGATCGGCTTTGTCATATTTCGGCTATTTTTCGTCAAGAATTTGGCCCTAGAGCAGCGCAAATTAAACCTGTGCTTGCAGGACAAGCCGCCAATAGTCGCCACCTGAGAAAGGGTCTAGAACATTTAGTTGCTTCAGGACAACAAGAATCTTGTCACCTTGAGGCGATCGCGATCGCTCCTTACCTCAATACTCAATCTGGTCGTGATTTTAATCCTGCTTCCGTAAATGAAGTATTTACCGAGATGAATAAATTTTATGCGGAGAAAGTTAAGCCAGCCATTGTCGAACACGCACAATTAGCCCAACAATATAATCTCAAACTTTATGCCTATGAAGGAGGACAGCACCTGAATGGAGAAAATGCTTTGGATATTAAGACTGCCGCCCAAAATGATCCTCGGATGGGAGAACTATTAAAAGACTATTTTTGCTTTTGGCAAAATTCTGGGGGTGAAGATTTTATCTTCTTTTCTAGTATTGATGGTAATTCAAAATATGGTCACTGGGGTTTGAAAACTAGTGTTAATGAAGGTGAAACCGTTAAACACAGCGCAGTTATCAATATGATTGAGCAAGGATCTTGTGCCCAATAGATTATTTAGCCATTACCCTGTTGCCCCCATTAACAACCATATTTTTAGTCAATTGTTTGTTTGTTTCCGATGATCCTCACAAATTCTTCAAATTTACCAACTATATTTAAATCAGTTGAGTTAGAAGGATGTTTTTTTCTTTCTAGATTCAAACCATAAACATACTTGATATTTCAGTTTAAAACTTGGTTTAAAAAATCATGAAAGCTACAATCACCTGCCCCTGTTGCTCTACTGCATTACTTCACCACTTTGGTAACCATCGAGAATATTGGTTTTGTCGGCATTGCTGGTCAGAAATGCCAGATTTGGAAATTGCCAAACACCATCAATACACCAAATTAACTCCCATTGTTAACTTGTCAACCAATTTTTCCAGTCTTGGTTATGCTTAATGTGTTGGCTCATTAACTATTGACAAAATCTGTTTCCAATCTTGCCTTAGCAGCAGCATTTCTTTCTAAGCGAGCAGCCTTACTTATACCCAATAAGTTTTCTATTTCTTGAATGTCCTCTGGATTCACGACACAGCAGTTAATTAGCCTTAAATAAATACCCAGCACACTGAGACGCTGCTGGGGAGTAAGGGCAATACATTCTAGAGTCGGAAATTTTTTTAAATCATGAGCCAACATTAAGGCAAAGTTAAATTTATCTTTTTCTAGAGACAACTCAGAACGAGAGGACATTGAAGGGACATTGCTGGCGACACATTTAGGAGGACTCAATAAGTATACTCGTTTATGCTCCAGCAACTCCAGTCCTCCATGAGATTATTTAAGAATAGTTTAAGATATGGTTATGACTCTTTGCTTCATATCTTAACCTGATCTCTTATTAGGATTTTTGCCCTGACCAACTAACCCAATTATGAGAAGTATGTTCCCGCTTTCTTTCAGATCCACCCCAACTGATACTGTCTAGAATTGTTCCGGTTGTTTCGGCTACAGAGAGATCAGTACCTGCTAGTTTCGCCCCAGTCAAGTTGGCATTACTCAAATCAGCTCCCCCCAAATCGACATCAGTTAAATTAGCATTACTCAAATCAGCTCCGCTTAAGTTTGCACAACGCAAGTCTGCACCACTTAAATCAGCACCTTTGAGATCGGCATTTTCTAAATCTGCGCCAATTAAATTGACTTCTGATAAGTTTGCCCCCACTAAACTGGCACGAAGCAAACTAACATTAGTTAAATTAGCCTGTTGTAAACAAGCACCACTTAAATCCACGTCATTTAAGTCTGCATCACTGAGATCTGCTTGAGTTAGATTAATTCTTGTTAGATCCGCTGCTTCAAGATGGACAGAATGCAAGTTTGCACCTTGAAAATCTAATATGCCATACCGATATTGACGAAGTAGCTGTGTCGCTTTCATAATCGTTCTGCTCCTTATGGCTAATAATTCACTAGTTATTTATCTAGCTAGCTCGGATAACAAGACTAATTGTTCCAGTTAGATTCAAGTTAGCTGTTTGATCAAACATCATACAAACAAAATTTGAGGGAATTGTGAAGAAACTCTCGGTACAGGACAAAATTGGTTTTGGTAAATATGTACGTATTGTTCCGAATGAGGGAAACTAAGGATCTCTTTTTGGCTGATGCACAGTAGATTTAGTGTAGCTTAAATGTAACAAATATTGACTAATAGAAATCAATAAAATTGCCAAGGCAACATAAATTATATCGCTGAGTTTACCTATTTCAATACTCAACATTTGTTTGAATAAACTCACAATTAATGCTACTACAATGACATTAACCAATTTACCTTTGAGTTCTTCTAAACTATTACTCTGGAGAATACTGGAATCATCTTGGTGCTTAACTTCTATTTCGGATATGAATAATTCATAGATCCCAAATGCAAAAATTAACAACACAATCCCAATTAGATAATAATCTACCCCGCCGATAATATAAGTAACGGTTTTAATCGTCATCATTCCTTCAGGATCTTTATAATTTAAAGCTAAATTTAATCCCACCCAAATGTCCATAGTGCCAATAAAGATTAAGCGTAAAGCACTTAGTAAACTAAAGATAACGGGAATTAAAATAAAAAAACGAAAATTCCAGATTAGGGCTTCAAAAAATAACTCCAACTTTCTTAAACTTCCCATGCTTCTCTTTTTCATTCGTGCTGACCAGTAATTAATAACTTAGCTTAGACAAAATCTTTGACCCATTGTAAGTGTTGAGGTAGTAACCGAGCTAAATCGTATTGTTCGAGGATGGTTTCTCTGGCTTGAGTGCGGATAGTTGCCATTTTTTCTGGCTGTTCTAAGGCTTCGATCACGCGATCGCAAGTTTGTTGAGGGGAGAAGAAATCGACCAGTAAGCCATTCATGTTATCTTCAATCACCTCCGTTACACAGGCAGTATTAGAAGCGACGATCAGACAACCTGTAGATAAGGCTTCGAGCATTGACCAAGACAGTACAAAAGGACGAGTGAGATAAACGTGTACCGAGGAAGCCTGAAGCACTTGCAGATACTCATCATAGGGCAGTAGATCCGTAAAGTGTACCCGATTTAGATCCAAAGGAAATTTCTCCAACAAGGCATCTTTATAGGTTTTTCCATCGGGGAGGGTCTTGCCATAAGCCACGCGATTTTTACCGACAATCACAAAATGACATTGAGGTCTTTGCTGCTGCAAGAGATAGATCGCTTCAATTAACTGGGGAAAACCGCGATAGGGTTCCATGCCTCGTGCCACATAGGTCACAATTTCCTGGGCTTCTGTGAGGTCGAGATTAATCCTCGGCAGATTGAGTTTTGCCCCTGGCATTGGTCGAAAGTAGCTAGTATCAATGCCATCATGGTGGACTTTGATCTTATTGTGAAATTCTATGGGAAATTGCGATCGCTGCCAAGCAGTCGGAGACAAACCGCGATCGCAGCTAGCTAAATCTAGTAAAATCGGCGCATTTTTGGTGCGAATGCGAGCTTCATCATCGGCATTAATCGGGTCACTAGGGTCAAAACTGGCATCGGAACCATAAGCATTGTAATACCATTCAAAATAGCAGAGTAAAGTGGCTCGGGGAAAAACATCCTTCATAAACAAAGTTGGCCCCCATCCTGAATGACCATAAACCACATCGGGATAAAAACCCTGGTCTTTCAACTTTTGAGCTACTCGATAGACTCCTTGACCTTCTAACACAGCATTTTCTAGAGGTCTAACATAGTGATGAGTCTCGGGGCGAGCGGTGCGGGACTTTTCGTAGACTATTTTGTTAACTCCTGGAATATTTCCCTCCAGACGATTAGTGGCATAAACTACCGTGTGATTTTGCGGTTCTTTGCCCAACACCGTGGCGAGGTGGCGAAATTGAGCAGGAAAATTGGGATGCAAAAATAAAATCTTCATGGCGACTGAATACAACTAGAAGCTAACAACTCGCCCCAATCTTAACGATAATTCAGCTAATCGCCATAAAAATGGTAGTTTAATTAAGTATTATCCAGTATCAACATTCAGTTATAGAGCCAGTTATACATTATGACTTCTTGGCGCGATCGCATTTCTCAATTTAGTGGCAAAACTCGCTTTGTTGTCTCCCGCGTCTTTATTCACCTGGCGGGTTCAGAAGTTGCTCCCCTCCTCGGTGTTCTCAATCGTGTTGCCAGAGAAGCAGTGGAGGCGGACGGAGATTTAGAAGTGCTGGGAGAAGGT
>JBJOPG010000298.1:0-5037 GCA_046050865.1 Cyanobacteriota bacterium | reverse complement strand
ATCTTGGCGTATTTCAGCACCAATTTATAAACTGAGTGGCTATTTAACCGATTACCCCAATAACTCTTGTGGATGGCACTAAATAAAGGATCTACATTAGTATAATTGCCTCTTTTACTCAACCAAGTATCAATTGCGGCGATCGCACTTTTACCCAAGCTAATAATCTCAGGTTGTCCGATCTTCCCCTTACCAGTAATCACCAATTCACCCGTATTCGCTGAAAAATCTGATACATCACAGTTGACCACCTCCGATCGCCTTAACGCATTACCCCACATTAGAAGTAAAATTGCGCGATCGCGGATACCTTTAATAGTATTGGTATTAACTGCACCAAGCATCAACTTAAACTGTTCTTTGGATATACCCTTAGTATCGCGATACTGAATCAACTTCTCAGCTTTGATGTTACTTAAGGTGTAATGACATTTGCCCGCTTGGGATGCGTAATTAACTAATGACTTAATCGCTGCTAATTTTTGATTGATCGTCGCTGGTGCTAAATTACGGGCTACCAATGAACCGTGATACTGAGAGACTAATTCAAAAGCTTGATGGCTATCGAGTAGCATTAATTGTGCCAAGTTATCGGGGTTTAAATCGACTGCCAGAAATTTAAAAAAGCCATAAATATTAGAGCGATACATTCTTTTAGTGTGTGGTGATCGCGATCTATTTAGCCAATCATCTAGTAAGGTATCGCACCCCGATTGGGGTGCTAATCTGTTGCGGGGGAGTAAGGGGATTAAGTTATTAGATGTATGTTGAGGCGTAATAAATTCCATAACTTAAAAGGTAATGAAAAGAGTCATTATCATTACCTCTACACCATTAGTTACACTTGTATATATAAGCGATTTCATGCTTAACAACTTAAACGATGACATATTTATGTTCTTGGGTTAATCTATAAGCGACCTTTTAAAGGATACTAAGATGCTGATCTGCTTATTTAATGCCAAGGGTGGAGTAAGCAAGTCAACCTGTTCTGTTCACCTGATTTATTACTTGTCAGTTATCCTCAAAAAAACAGTCAGGTTAATCGATGCTGACCCCATGAGAATATCATCTTTCTGGACGAAGGAATTAGATCTTGATGTTCCCATATTTCAATTAACCGACCCCAATGATTTTTTAGAACAAATCCCTAAGATCTCTAAATCTGCCGATTATATTGTGATTGATTGTCCTGCTAATGCCTCGGAGATGAACCGAGCGATCGTATTTGCTCTAAGTAGTGAAGATAAAATCTTGATTCCCGTTAAGCCTACCAGCGTCGATAAAATAGCTTCTAATCCTACGTTGCGCTTACTCAAGCAAGCTAATCTACACGGCAAGAATTTTAAGGCAGCAACATTCATCTCCATGGCACATCGATCTAGGGCTGTTACCAAAGAAACAAGGGAATATTTAATCAGCAAACAACCTGAAACAGGGGTTAAAGTATTGTCTTCTGTAATTTATGACAAAGCGAGTATAGCCGATGCCTTAGATCAAGGAGGTGTAGTTTGGAATATGGGGAATCGTGCTTTATCAGAACAACAAGAATTTACGGATTGGTGTAAGGAGGTAATTAAGCTATGAGTAGCCGAAAAAAAGCAGTAGACAAGTCTAGTGAGTTTGAAGCATTTATCGAGCAAACATCTGAGTACTTACCTCCATCAGTAAATAAGCATGATGCTACTGAAGAAAGTAAGCAATTAAATAAGCAACAACATAAGCAATTTACTACTAAAACAAATACGCGGAAAAAGAAGCTATATATCGCTGATCTATTTGAGCAACCAGTCGCCAAAGAAAAAATGATTAATACTACCCTTCAGTTACCTGAATCTTTAAACCGAAGGCTCAAAAAATTTTGTTCGGAATTTGGTAACTCAAAAAATGAGGTAATTAGAACGTTGGTTGAAGCTTTGCTAGACGAGAAGGGTTTTTAAAGTTTGGACTAGTCAATAAAAAATAATCCCAATTTTTTCCAAGATTCTTTAATGCTATTTACTGTAATCGCTTTTGTTTTAGGCAACTTGAAATTCAGTTGATTCTGCGGTTGTTGGTTGGGGTAATGGTATATCGCCGTTACAACCTGCTAAATGTAACTCTTCCATTACTTCCATTGCGTGTTTAAAAGCTTCCTCATAGGTGTCTCCATGAGTTGACCATTGTTGACCTGGAAAGTCTGGTAAACCTACTAAATAACAGTCATTTTCATCGCTCCACACAATATTAATTCTGTACTTAAGTTTCATTATTTTTCACCTCTCTAATCGCACGCTTAACGTCTTGTTCTTGATAGCGTTGGGCATCTTTTCCATCTTTACCTGAAATGGTAATACTTCCATTGTAAAGAGGATGTGTCCAAACAGTATGACTACCCTTGCCACGTTTGGGTAATAGTGTGAACCCCTGCTCTTTTAGCATTTGTTTTAGTTCCCGTACCTTTTTGGGCATATTCAATGACAAGTAACTGTTAACAGCTTTGTACTATCATAGTATATTACGCTCATATTTTGATTGCATTATAAGTATGAAAATAATTAGTAAGCTGCCAGCATTAATGAATAGCAAGGGTTTAGACCAAAAAACCCTTGCAGTAAAAGCAAAATTAAGTCCCACTACTGTCGGGAAAATTTATCGTGGTCAATTCAATCGAATTGATAACAATACGGTTATGGCTCTATGTCTCTATTTTGAACTTAAAAGCATTTCCGAATTAATTGAGATTGAATGGGAACAGTGAGATTGAATAGGAACAGGACGACATTAAAGGTGAATCAAAGTGAGCGAAAATCGATTTCTCAAAAAAGCAGTTGAAATATCTAAGATACTTGGTGTGAGCGATCGCACCATCAGTAGATGGAGTAACCAAGGTGAGGTGACCAAAGTTGATCGCGGTAACTACTGCCTCATCTCAGTATTCAGTCGTTATCGACGCTTGTTATTAGAACAAATAGCTAGTTTACAAGAGAGAATTGCGATCGCCGATAATAACTCACTCAAGAAGTCTCTACAGCAAGAAAAGTTAGAATCATCGCTCAAAATTATTATTAGCAATGCCCAAATTAAGGAGTATGAGCTAAAGATAAAAGAAGGTAATTTGGTAGACCGCGCTGAAGCTGAAAGAGTCTATCGAGAAGCTTGTCAAGAGTTCAGAGCGATTGCTCTCAAGTTACCAAAGGAATTAGCCCCGCAAATAGCCCAGATCTCTGACCCATCAGAGATTAACGACCTATTAGAGAAAAGAGTCAATGAGCTACTAGCTTGTATATCTGTACAAAAGTCTTGTATATAGTCATTAGTTATAAGTATCTATAATATCTATAAAGAGATTTAATTAGAGCATTCTTGTAGATATATAAGACTCTTGTTATTATAAAAGGGTAAACAAATATCTTATATATCTATAAATGCCTAGCGCAAAACCCAGAGTCGCTTACTCCCATGACCAGAAACCCAAGCTAGAAGAATTAGCTAAAGCCCTTAATATGTCTATGGGTGAGGCTGTTGATTGGTTAATCGAAAATAGCCATCAAATAACCCGTAGTTCGGATGTTGCAGCACTCGAACTAGAACTGTATTCGGTTGCTGAACAAAAAGAAATTAATGATGCAGTGAAAAATAGTGGCTTAACCATCGAAGCGATCGCCCGCGAGGGAACTCTACAACGCGCTCGATATTTAAATAGCATTGCCGAAAGTCAAGCCAAGCTCGAATCAATGTCTACTGATGATGTTAAAAAAGCCACCTTTAAAGGTGTGTCCAGACATAGAATTTCTCAGGCAGTCGAAAAAATCCGCGAACATAACGACCAACAAACTGAAAAGAAAAATAAGGTCTGTATCACTAGAGGAATTGTCTTTAAGATTACTGGTAGCAATCGCAGCAACATCAATAAGTTCTTTGATGAATATGAGGTCATGATCGACGACCACAATCACAAACACGAACTAACTGATGCTGATAACCGCAAGGGTAAAGGCTTTGACTTGAATCAGTTACTAGGTATCGCGTAGGGTTATGGCAATCGCAAGAGTAGAGAATTTTATTAAAGAGTTAACCCCGTTAACCACTATCTCCGACATTAAAGCCTTGTGCCATCAAGAGTTAGACTATCTCCGTAATGAACTTTTAATTGTCACAACCTATAGCGATGAAGGTTATCCCCGAAGCGTTACTGGAGATGCCCGCCGACTCAAAACCCAAGTATCAGCCTATAGAACCGCGATCAAGACTCTTAAGACTAACTCTAAAAATAGCCAGCCCACCATCAAAGATGGTAAGCAGGTAAGGGTACACAAAGCACTCAAGTTTTTTAATCTAGCCGACTATGAAAAGCGTGATGTTAGCCAACGCGATCGCACTCGTGTCAGACAGGATAAAACCAATCGACCATCATTTGACGCGGTAGCAGTTATCGATCGAGCCGTTGAGTTATTATTCGCAGATAGCTACATCTTGAAAGTGGCAGGTCTATATTTACTTACAGGTCGCCGTCACGAAGAGATACTAATCACGGCACAATTCGATGAGCCTTTATTTGATACATTCGACGATCTACTAGGACAATGGCTAGAGTCTGATATGGATGCTGCTTTATTCTCAGGACAGGTCAAGCGCAAGGGTAATAGCGATAATCCTTACAATATTCCCCTACTCGCACCCTTAGAAATGATTCTCGCGGCTATTAATTGGCTGAGAATCCATAAGCCTCATGCCCCTGGACAGCGACCCAAAGGTAGTAAAGAGTTGGGGTTAAAGGTGAGAAAAATCTTTCAAGATAGCCAACTATTGCCCATACCTGCGGGTAAAGATGACTATCTCAATCCCCATAACCTCAGAAGTGCCTATAGTGCGATTTGCTGGCAGTTATACCGTCGTAGTAATGTGGCAATGAATTGTACTGAGGATATCTTTGTTAAAGCGATTATGGGACACACTGAAGAGTCTACCCAATCCGCCCAAGCTTATCTTGATTATGAATTGAACCAATGCGAAGCAACTAAGTTAATCCATAAATACTATGGAAACCGAGAGCGA
>JBJOPG010000297.1:0-5041 GCA_046050865.1 Cyanobacteriota bacterium | reverse complement strand
ATAATAGATTTGCCCAATACAATCAATGTTTAATTCGCTTAATTTGACGGTAAAACTAAAAGTTTATTTTTAAATTTAATTTAGTCTGGTTGTTTTTATAAATCAGCAGTAAACTGGAAAAGCTTAATTTTTCTGGGTTCCTGCACAGAAGAAATCAAGAGGAAGGCTCATAGTGCTATATCTGGCAGAAATACAAAAACAAAGTAAAGGGTTCATGGGTGGCGTGGAAACTAGGCTTAAGCTTATAGCCTCTCAGCGCAATGATCAAAGTTGGGGCGTAGTTAATAATGAATCAATTACCATTGGCGAGGCTAGTGACTTTGGTGATGGTGCGCTGATTGTCGTCAATTTAGGTGCTAATCGCCAAGTACAAGGAAAAATGGAGTTAGCATCTCCCAAAATCGTGGCTATTCTCAAGAATTTTTCTCGTTTGGTGGAAAAAAATCAGGAGCAAGAACAAGAAATTAATCAGTGGAAAGAGTCTCTAGCGATTCAAAGTGAGGAATTGAGTCGGCGACAAATGGAGATGGAAGCCCGTCTCGAACAGGTTGAGCAGATGGAGGAAGAATTTAAGCAATTTGAACAGCAGAAAGCGGAAATTGCTCAAGCCCAGGCTGAAACCGAGAAAATCAAAGCAGAATTTGCTGCTAAAAGTGGTGAATTAGAAGGTGCTTGGTCACAATTGCGCGGTCAGCAAAATAATTTGGATGAACAGTTAAAACAAGCCAATGTCCTGGATCAGCATCAGGCCCAGGAGTTGAAACAGCAGTTAGAAATTATTGCTGGGGTCAATGAGACGGTTAATAGTTTGCGCGATAAGCTACAACAAGCCGAATTGGTGACGAAAAATCAACAACAGGCAATGCAATCTCATTGGGATAATTTAACTCATAATTTGGCCGAGATTGTCAGTAAGCGACAAGAGCTTGAGAGTCTGACCACTGAATTGACCGCCAAAAAAAGCCAAGTTCAATCTTTACAAGCGGCGATCGCCGAAGGGTCACAACAATTTGTCATCGAACGAAAAGCTTTAGAGGTTAAGGAAGAACTAACTCAATTTCTAAACCTCCAGTTAGAAACTCAAAATAGTATGTTAGAGATTTTGGGAGGCTCGGATACGGAAGCTGAAAGTGCAGCAAAAATTAGTCTTGAGAAACTAGAAAATATGCCTTTGCCCAGTCTCGAAGCAATGGTAGAAAACTTGAAAAAGGATTTGGAAAAAGTAGCCCGATTTGTTAATGACCAGGAGGAAGAGCTGGGTTGGCAATGTAAGGCAGTGGAAGAATTAGAAAGCAAAATGTCTCAAGCCCAAGATTTTGAGCGTTTAACTTTGGAACAAGAATTAGCCGACGAGAAAGAAGCGAAAAAGATGTTAGACCAAACGTTGGTGGGTCAAAGACGTTCTCTCAAGGAAAGGCATCAGGTTTTGCTGCAACATTCTCGAGTCTTAAAACGTCGTCAGGGAATTGTTGATTTTGATTTTGAGTCAGCAATTCAAGACATTGACTTGGCGCCGATTAGACAAACTTTAGAACAACAACAGCAGCAGCAGCAACAACAGTTATCAGAGTTAGGGATAGAAGTAGCCCAAATAGAACAAAATGTTCAGGAATTGACTACTAAGCTAGAGCAGCAAAGAACTCAGCAAAGCCAGCTCGAAGCTGAAATCTCTCAACTACAGGATCAATGGCATGAGTTGAACTTGCAGACAGGAACAATTCAGTCCCAGATCGATTTTTATCAACATCAGCTACAACCTTTACAGGATAATCTCGATCAGATTGATCAGCAGGTTAGCGAGATGGAAAAGTTACTAACCAATAGTGAAGCCAATAATCCTGGGATCGCCTTGACCAAGATTGAGCAGGTAATTAATGAATTAACAGTTGCGTAACACTGTTTTCCGTCTAAGATTTTGTCGAATTCACTTTTATCAATTAATTTCTGGCTGTTTAAGCTGGTAATTAGTTTTCCTTTCTCCATCGATCACTGTCCTAATCGGCATCCAATTGACCACGCAATTACTGTAGGCGATCGCTTCTAAGGTGGAGATAAACTCCCTCGTCCAGATATTTTCGATCACCCTCAGGTTTCTGCTGTGAAAGCAATGTAGCCATCGTGTTCGGGCAATCCCTGGTAAGATTCCTGCATTTAAATGGGGAGTATACCAGGAACCATTCTTCCAGCCCCAAAGATTACCAGTACTTGTTTCCAGCCAATTACCCTGATGATCAATGAGAATTGCTTCTTGAGCCTGAAGACGAAAAGCTTGATTACGAGCTAGATAAGCTGCCAGATAATTACCTGTTTTGTATTGGGGTAAATCGCGACGATATAAAGTATCTCTAGCTACCCAGGCGATAATACCAGAGGCTTGATTTTGTTCAAGGTGCTCAGGCAAACTGCGTCCAGTAATCCATTCCTTGCCATCGGGAAAAATGGTCATCCGTAGCACAGGAAAATTTACTGCCAAAAGTTCGGCACCTTGTTGTAGTTGCTGCCAATCAGGTTGCTGCCAACGGAAGGTAATTACAGTATTTCTGAGGCGATCGCAGTGTTCCTGCCAACAAGTCAGAGGATGATCAAGGGAGCGCTCATAGACTCGCATTGTCGTAAAGCTGGTCGCCCCATAACATAGTGCTGGATTATTGAGTTCTAGAGGGAGATGAGAAGCATCAATTAGCTGGCGATCATACCAATACATTCTGTAGGTCTATATTCTAGGTTTCTTTCAAGTCTATGGTGCAGAATCTGGTTTTTCAAAATCAGTTTCGGTTGTCTTGGGTAAAGGTGATGTCGAATCATTGTCTGGATCTAGACGATCCTGTAGCAGTCTGTAGGCAAACAGACCAATAACTGTCAGAATCAGCAAGGCAAAAATCAAAGGTTTGACCCATTTTGGCTGTCTTTTGATGCGTAATGATTCCCCAATCTGTTCCCCAATCTGTTCTGGCGAGTTAGATATTGATGCTTCCCCAGAGTCAAAATCAGACCAATTGGAGTCAAAGGAATTGTTGTCTGACCATAGAGTAGATTCTGCCATCACTGTCTCTAGGTCTGACCAGGAGACCGTGCCGGGCAGTTTACCTGGGACAGGATTAAGTTTACAGTGAACTAAGGCCACCGTAACGTTATCGTGACCATTTTTGTCATTGGCTAAAGCAATTAAATTTGTGGCTGCACTAGCAAGGTCTTGTTTTCCTTCTAAGACTGGTACTATACTTTGTCTCCATTGCTGTTCTATACGATCAAAATCGCTCAAACCATCGGTACAGAGCAAGAAAATACATTCTTCATCGATAATATATCTTTGTAAATTAGGGTGAAGAGCAGTAGAGTCTCTCATCCCTAGGGCTTGAATCAAGGCTCCTGCGGAAGGATATTGTAAAGAATCACGGTACAAGGCATAACCTAAGCGAACCTCTCTAGAGGCGAGATCATCGTCAACAGTCATTTGATGACAACTATTGCGGGTAATCCAATAAATACGCGAATCCCCAACATGACTCAGGTACATTTCTTGAGAACGAGACAAAGCCATTACGAGAGTCGTTCCCATCCGCTGCCTTTCTTGGCGCTGTTCATTATCATTACGCTGATTGATTAAATCGTTAGCACCATTGATATACTTGGCTAGCTTTTTGGAAATTTCACTGGAGCTTAGTTGATCTAGTTTCAGAGCCGCAATTTTTCCCTGTAAATAGTTGATGGTTTCCCCGGAAGCAATCTCTCCACCATCATGCCCCCCCACTCCATCACACACAATGGCTAAACTATTTTTGGTAGCTACCGTAGCTTGACCATCGGCACCAAGGGGATAAGCCGCATCTTCATTATTATCTCGACTCGGCCCAGAATCGCTCAGGGCACAAGTTTGGTAAGAATGTTGTTGAGTTTGACAATAAAGTGAGATGGCATGTTCTAGTAAGCCAAGTAATTGACTAGCTTGGGTAATATTCCCTGTCTCTAAATTGCCCGCCAACTGCAAAACCAAATCTTTAATCTGGGGATGGGCATTGTCTGCCCAGACAGACCACACCTTACCCAAATCTTGAAGGATAGCTGGATGTTCTCCATCTGCTTGCAGCTGCTGTAACTGAAGTATTTGTCCATTGATTTTGATTAAGTTGGGCTCTAACAAAGTAGATGCCAAACCCTTTAGGGAAAGAGGATGCCATAATTTGGCAATTTGCCATAGCCAATTTAACTGCTGTAGAGGAGTTGCTCCAAGCCACAAATCCTGGACTTGAGGAATTAACTTTTGCGGATAAGTGAGGATGCCTGTAGGGCCAGTGGGAACAGTACCATAATCAAACAACCAAATCTGTCGATCATTTAACAAACCATAGGGCTGGGGGATATGGGGATAGTAAGAAAAAAGTTGTAGATAAACTACTATCTCAGGAGGAACCTCTTCTAGAGTTTGGGGCGGTTTACTCGGTTGAGTATCTAAAAATATTTGCTCGGTAAAGGCTAAATATCGATTATCAATCAAGGTCTGCTTTTGCTCTGGGTTAATCGCCCTTTCACTACTCCATAAATAACGTCTGATTATAGGAGTATTACATCGTTCACAGATAATAGCTTCTAACTGGTTAGAAGCTACACAGTGAGGGTTCGAGCATTGAATTCTAGACTCAGGATGTGACATGGATGTTTTAAACTGTTGAGCATCCTCCGCATAAAATCGGAGTGGGAGATTTCTCTAGCTGTCAAAAGTCACGGTGGTCTTGACCAACGGTCAGGCAGCGCGAAAAGCCGTTGCGGGGGGAACCCCCGTTAAGGCTATTGAGTAAGAAAACCCTGACGTTCTACGTCAGTGAACCTGACCAGTGTCTCAGGGTTTTGGTCTTTATCTATCACCATCAAGTGTAGGCAAGAGTTCAACCCAACTGAATTCTAGAGAACTTGTATAATAAATTTGATCAATATTTAGCTGGTCTGTAACTCTCAAGCTGATATTATAAACTCAGTAATCAATTTATTTTGTCAAACTACATAGCATTTAAGATTTCTCCATAGTAAATTAGAAATTTTATTT
>JBJOPG010000296.1:0-5045 GCA_046050865.1 Cyanobacteriota bacterium | reverse complement strand
TCATGAAAAATGTCTCAAAAGCTAATAGCTGAGAGCTAAAAGCTAAAAGCTTAAAACCGATTGACAAACAACGTAGTCTCTTAACTTGTCACCAATGGGGATTCATCATTTCCCCTGATCTCTACATCTCAATTAAGGAGGCTAAAGTTTGGAGCATTTCCTGTTCATTAAACGGTTTCGAGAAATAGGCAGCAGCGCCCAGTTTCAGCGCCAAGTTACGATGCTTATCATTGCTTCGAGAAGTCAGCATCGCAATGGGTAAATCGGCAAATTTTGGTTCCGACTTAATCTCACTCAAAACACCATAGCCATCTAATCGGGGCATTTCTACGTCGCAAATCACTGCCTGGGGCTGCAATCCTCCCTTTAGTTTATCGACGGCATCCTGTCCGTCTTTGGCCTCTTCAACGCGATAGCCATTACGTTCTAAAAACCCTGCTAAATAGCGCCGCACATGTACTGAGTCATCAACAATCAGAATGGTTGAAATTTCAGTCAGAGGAAAAGCTGCACGGGGAAGAGGGGTGGGAATCGGCGAGATACTTGAGGTAGCAAAAGAAGCACGCTGTTGTTTCAGTAGACCCTTATAAAAAGCGCTAGGCTCAATCAAGGGAATAACGCGACCATCCCCCAAGACGGTGGAACCTGTAAATCCAGGAAACAAAGGAATAGAAGTACTGACAGTTCTAATGGCAACTTCTTGTTCATGCCAATATTTTTCCAGATAAATGCCCGCCAGTTTATCCCCTTCTTCAAAAATCAAGACAGTAGGATACTGAATTTTGGCGGTGCCTGACATTTCAAATGGTTTACCTGGTCTATGAAAGGAGAGATGTTGCTGGGGTCGAATTAAATCCACTGATCGATCGTTCCAGGCTAAGGATTCTTGGTGCTTACTCTTAGTGATGGTTGCAGCATCATAGTAGATCACTTCTTTGATACTGTGTACGGGGACGGCAAAAACCAGTCCACTACTCTCGACAATAATCACCCGCATAACGAGTAAAGACAAGGGGACAGCAATGGTAAAAGTAGTTCCCTGACCCAATTTGCTGCTGACCTGAAGATCGCCCCGCAGCTGTTTTAAATTAGATCTTACTACGTCCATGCCCACACCACGCCCTGACAGTTCGGTCACCTGCTCAGCAGTACTAAATCCTGGTTCAAAGATTGCATCTAGAGCATCTGTATCGGAGATTTGTGCAATTTCAGCAGCGGAGCAACCCATTTTTAGTAGGCGATCGCGAATTTTTTGGGTATTGATGCCCCCTCCATCATCGGTGATGGTAATGACCGTCTGATTACCCTCTTGGACTGCTTTGAGGACTATTTTACCGACCTCTGGTTTACCTGCTGCTTGACGAGTTGCGCTATCTTCCAAACCATGGTCGAAAGCGTTCCGCAAGAGGTGGGTCAGGGGATCGCTCAAATATTCAATCGCCTGACGATCTAATTGAGTCATCTTACCTTCAATGACCAGATCTACTGGTTTTTTGTGTTGATTAGACAAGTCACGAATTAAGCGGGGGAAACGACCCACTAGTTCCGCAAAAGGACGCATTTGCGATCGCATTACATTCTGCTGTAGTTCACGGGTGGTATAGTTCAAGTTGCGAATCACCTGACCCATTTCCTGCACACCAAAGTCCATATCCGTGGTCACCTCTTGGAGTTGCACAATGGTTTCCATTTGTTCTTGGGATAATAGGTGCAAATCAGTATAGCGATCCATTTCCAGGGCATCGAATTTTTCCCCCACCGCAGCATTAGAAGCTGATTCCCAGGTAGTATTGGCAGCAGCGGCTAAAGGTTGAGCCAAGGGTTGAGCGGTGGGGAGCATCCCTTCCAGAGAAGCCCAATCATATAGTTTGCGGAGTTGATTGCTGGACTGTTCGAGACGTTGCATCCTGTCTCTAGTTAAGCTCACAAATTCTTGCAGTTGATTGAGACGTAATACAGCCGCATTCCGTTCCAGAATTAGTCTGCTAGATAAATCATTTAGCCGTTGCAGTTGTTCGGCAGGAACTCTAACCATTCTGCCCTGTTCTGACTGAGGTTTATGGGCAGCAATATTAGCAGGGACTGGTGGTGTTGGATCAAGAGACTGTTCCTCCATAGATTCCACAGATTCTACCAAATCTTCGGACTGTTCCTCGATTTGAGCAAAAGCGGCGTTTAGGTCCAATAGATCTGTCGCATCAGGAGCAAATTGATCGAGATCAACAGTTTCCGCTGTTGTCATTTCACTAGCTAGAGTTACTTCCAAGGGCAGATGAGCAACTTCAGGCAACCCATCCAACTCCCCAGCAGCAGCATCTAGGACTGATAGTTCTTGAGGATCGGGGACAAATTCTTCTAAAGTAAAGTCTGTGTCTAAGAAATCAAGTGAGCCAGCGCCAAATTCTTGGACAGCTAAATTTTGTAGCTCAGCCAAATCTACTGAATCAAATGAATCAAATAATTCGCCGATATCTGGGGAGTTTTGGGAGATATTCTCTGTTTCGAGACTAGAGGGCAATTCCGCTGTACCATCCAATTGCACAGGTAGTTTATCGATCCTGCCCACTAATACCAAAGCGTGCGATCGCTCCCAAAGTTTTAAGGCTTGTTGAGCTAGGTCTTTAACTCCTTCCAAGGGGGTAATCGCTAACTGTTGTTGTACCGATTGACAGAGCTGTACAAACTGCTGGATCTGACTCATCAAGCCAAATTCAGCTAGTTGTTCTGCCTGGGCTGCTAACTCGGCTCTAAGTTGCGCGGGCTCCAAAATTTCTAATTGAGCCTTGAAGCTGGCTAAACACTCCTCCACGCCACTTTGAAAAATTAGACTAGAAACATCAATCTGCTCTTCTTCCGCCAATAACAAGTCTTCATCTTCATCTTTTAAATCTCCTAACTTAGCCCGTAAACGCTCAAAGATCGGCTCGGCATTTTGAGCCAACCAACCTTCATCAATGGAGTCTTGTTGTTGGTGCAGATTTCTCACTGCTCGCATACAGTCAACTCCCTGCAAGAGAAGGGTGGTGACTTCCTGATCCACCAGGCTATTATCTTTACGAACCCGCAAGATTTTTAGAAAATCTTCGAGACGATGGGCAATTTTACTCAATGGAACATACCGCATCATTGCTGCCCCCCCTTTGAGGGAGTGAGCAGAGCGCATTGCCGTATCTAGTAAGCTGGGTTCAGCCCCTTGAGTATCTAAATCGATTAGCAGGGATTCTAAGCTATTAAAATACTCTTCTGCTTCTGATAAAAAGTCTAGTCTTACCTGTTGATCCGTGTCCATTGCGATACCGAATTATAGATTTTGGTGGATGGCGATTCAATACTTCACTTCTCTTTGAGGGAGATGGAGGAGATGCTTAAAACATCACGGTAGTTTCTTCTATATCGTCTGTTTCACTCACCTTGAATTGAGCTACGGAATTTTGCAGTTGTCCAAGAATTTTAGTGGTGGACTGAATCGCCTGAGCAACTTGACTAGAAGATTTAGAACGTTCCTGAGAAGTTTTACTATTGAGCATCATCACTTCCGTTACTGCTTGGGAAGTTTCTGCTTGGGAGATGGTAGCCAGGGAAATGGATTTCATCAGGCGATCGATTTCTTGGGATTTGCTTAATACTGTACTTAAGCTGACTTTAGTCGCTTCTACCAATCGAGTACTATCAACTACCTGACTAGTACCTGTTTCCATGGCAGCCACCACTTCCTGAGTTTCCTGCTGAATTCCTGTAATCAGCTGGGCAATTTCTTGTGTTGCTTTCGCCGACTGTTCAGCCAAGGCTCCCACCTGTTCGGCTACGGCGGTAAAGCCTTGACCTAATTCCCCGGCCCGGGCTGCTTCTACGGAAGCGTTGATGGCAAGGAGGTTAGTTTTAAGAGCGATTTGATCGATTAATGCCACTACCTGAGAAATTTGCTGTGCTGATTCCCCTAGTCGCTTAATTTTCTTGGAGGTGTCCCCAATGGTAGTCCGCAAGCCTTGAATACTATCTACTGTTTGCTCCATGACAGTATTTCCTTCCTGGGCACTGACAAAAGCATCATTGGAGATGATAGCGGTTTTTTCGGCGTTTTCGGCTACTTCCTGAATCGAGTGAGACATTTGTTCCACGGAGGATAGGGCCGCCTGAATCTGTTCCGCTTCGGCGATCGCCTGTTCGGCAATTTCTCTCACTGAACCTTCGTTTTGAGTCAAGGAAGAACTTACCTGTCCAGCTGAGTCTTTTACCTGGAGGGCAATGTCTTTCAGGTTTTCAATGATGGCGTTAAATAAATCGGCAATGATCCCCACATCCCCATCAGTCAACTGGGCGCGAA
The DNA here is from genome assembly GCA_046050865.1 of Cyanobacteriota bacterium. Lineage (GTDB taxonomy): Bacteria > Cyanobacteriota > Cyanobacteriia > Cyanobacteriales > Xenococcaceae > Waterburya. The sequence goes on along the minus strand of JBJOPG010000296.1, from coordinate 721 downwards.
CAGTTAAATCTCCTTCCGCAGCTGGTTCTAGAGCTTCCATCAAACCAACTACTGCTAATTCTAGGTCTTCTCTTTGTTTCTTTTGCTCCGCTGCATTTTGCTCTAGGGATTTATTTAATTCATTCAGGGATTTTTGGTTATTTTTCTCTTGCTTAATCGACTGTCTTTGGGAATAAAGTGCATATCCTGCCAGACCAAAGATCAAGCCAATTAAACTGACCCAGAGCCAGAGATAATCTTTGATTAGATCTTCAATGGTAATTTGTCCAATCTCATCATAAGGAGCAACGTGTAAATCGATATATAGTTCATGAACTGGTTGATAGTTTTGCGGTACCGTCCAACCAGCAGATTTAGCTGCTTTAGCCGCAGGACTACTTTGAGGAATATCGAACAGGGCTGCTGCTACTAACTCTTCTATCTCTAGGGGTGTATCTTTCGCTGCGGCAAAGGGCCACTCAGGGTATAGAGGGGTACTATGGGCAAAAGGAAATTCAGGATCTTCAAGGGAATTAATGACTTTAAAATCTTCCAGCTTGGCTTTACCTTTTTTGACTGCACTCTCTAGAGCATCCGTCCGTACCGTACCAGCATCTACTTCGCCCTTAGCGATCGCTTCGAGTACTTTTTCGTGAGTACCCCCAAAGGTGAGATTAAAAAACTTTTCGGGATTTTCGATCCCCGCATCGAATAAAACCCCCTCTGTCATTTGCCATCCCCC
>JBJOPG010000295.1:0-5082 GCA_046050865.1 Cyanobacteriota bacterium | reverse complement strand
CCTCTACCGGCGATCGCCAAACCATTATTTGCCTTCCCTTCTCGATTAGCAGAACATGTTTGGGAGGTGGTTTGCTTTGCTTCGACTACGTTACTAGGTAATTCTGTCGCTCCCTGGAGCGGATTAACCCTAGAAGTATTAATATTAACAGTACCGTCTAAATTAAAATTAGAACTAGCGTTGATATCATTGCTTAAATCATTTAAAGGTCTTGCCTCAATTCCAAATAAAGACTCGGCATTAATATTGATATTTCCTCCTTCTCCTTGTTCTGCATTAGCCAAAATATCACTATTACTCTTGGGGTAAGCAATGATAAATTGAGAGTCAATGTTAATATTTCCTCCGTTAGCATCTCCAGTTGCTTGGGATGAAACTAGACTTTGATTATCAAGTTTGAAATTACTGGCAATGGACAGAGTAATATTTCCTCCCACACCAGAAGGCGTTGCCGCTAATAGAGATCCATGATCTAAAGATAGAGATAGAGCCTCAATTGATAAACTACCCGCACCACCATCACCCTGACTCCCTACTGAAATTAAAGCAGTGTCAGCTAAACTAAATTCTTGGGGAGTGCCAATTTGAATATTTCCTCCATTCCCTGTGGAATTAGTACTGGTGTTAGCAAATAAACCACTGCTGCCCCCTAAAACTTTCAAGATACTAGAGGGAGTGGTAAATCTAAAGCGATCGTTGGGTTTAATTTCACTCGCTTCATTTTGGCGAATTATTTCATCTTGGGCTAAATCTGCAATAAACTGGCTAAAATTTGGATTATTGCCAGAAATGTTAATTGCTTTATCTACATTTAAGCTAATATTGCCTGCATTACCTGTACCATCTGTGGCGGTAACAATCTTGCTACCACCAAAAAGATTAATAGTACTGGCAGAGATTGTAATGTCACCACCATCAAAATTATTTTCCGTCAGGGCATCAATAATGGAAATATCAGTTAAGGTTAAATTATCAGTATTGAGGTTAATATTTCCTGCTAATCCTTTTCCTCCAGCTAAGGTGGTAGTAGAAATTGCGGACAACCCATTGAGACTTATGATGGGAGAGTTAATGTTAATTTCTCCACTATTGCCCACAGCTTTTTCCGCGACTTGGGATACTATCCGACTAGTATCGTTAAGAAATACTCCTTCTTGGCTGTTGATAATTATATTCCCTCCATCACCTACGCCATTAGTTTGAGCCACAATAAAAGACGAACCCTCGGAAGTCAATGACTTGGTATTAATTTCGATATTGCCAGCATTACCTTCAGTTTGATCCCCCAAGATACCTACACCACTAATAATTAAACTGCCTTCCTTAAATACGGAGTTTTTAGTATCGGGAGCATCTTGCAGGAGAACACTGTCGCTAGCGTTAATCTTTATACTACCCGCGTCTCCACCCCCCTTGCTATCTGATAACAAAAAAGAATCAACCAAGCTCAGGTTTTTAGTGTTGATCTCAATATCTCCTCCATTGCCTTCCGCATCTGGCTGTATTTGAGTGAGAACTAAAGTATCTAATCCTAAAAAAACATTTTCCTGGGCGTTAATTGTTATATCTCCAGCATTTCCGACTGTATAGCTTTCTGCACCAACTAAACCTTGATTATCCAGACGGAATTCCTTCCCATCGATTTGAATATTTCCCGAATTTCCTCTTCCATCAGTAGTGGCTTGAGTGAAAATTCCCGACTTGAAAACAAAAGTAAAGTCGTTGATGGTTACTGGTGTAACTCCTTCTCCATCTACAAAAACATTTTCTAAGACCTTGACATTAACATTTCCCGCATTGCCTTTTCCAGAGGTTTTACTCACTAACCGCGCCCCATTAGTTAAAGAAAGGGAACGAGCATTGATATCTATGTTTCCTGCATTGCCAACTGCGCCTTCAATGACAATATCATTCTGTTGTAAACCCAGATTGGTATGAATTCCGCCAAAATCTCGATCAAATGCGACATCTCCTGTAGCTTTGATCATCACATCTCCTGCATCCCCCTGTCCCAAAGATGACCCCAGAATTATGGAACCTTTGGTAAAATCTAAACTCCCTGTTGTAATGTTGATGTTTCCTGCATCGCCAATACCGAAAGTCTCATTCTGAATTTGAGATTCTCCTTTTGCCACAATACTATTACTATTGATGTCAATATTACCTGCTTGGGCTTCAGCAAAACCTGACCCAGTAGTAATTCCTGCCAGGATTAAACTTGCTCCCTCAAGTTCTAAATTATTGCTATTAATTTTAATTGCACCTTTCTCACTACCTCGAACATCAATTGTTGCTTGATTGAATAGAGATACATTTGCTCTTCCTTCTGTTTGAGAAAAATCAAAACTACCATCGGCATTAAGACCTACCTCTCCTGAGGTAGATAAACCTGCCAAATTAATTGTTCCTTCAGGTGCAAATAGCTTTCCTCCCTCGAAATTGATATCACCACCAATCAAGCTAATCGTTTGACTGGGCAATACCTGTAGTCCATTACCATTAGAGCGGGAACGATTCACAATATCCTCTGGTTGATCGCGAAAACCCAAACCAATGGGTGCATTAACCGTTAACAAAGGCGGATTATCTAAATCCGTGGCGCTAAATTCTCCATCCTCAAACAAAATACTATTGGCGCTACTACCGTAAAACGAACCACCAAGATTTAAACTCGCGTTTTCCCCAAAGATAATTCCTGCGGGGTTGATGAGGAATAAATCAGCACTGCCATTAGCGCGAATGGCTCCATCTATATCAGAAACATTCCCACCCGTAACCCGACTGAAGATGTTAGAGATACTATCAGCATTATTGAAAAAAGCTTCATTGCCTGTCTTGACTGAAAAATCTTGAAAGCTATGAAATAAATTATCCCCCCTGGTTTCTCCCCCTGTAATTTCGGCTGTGTTGCCATCGTCCTTAACTTGAGTGTTCACTGTACCGTCAGAGGTGACTTGAGCCAAGGCAGGATTATTGGTGGCGCAGAGATAGCCAAGGGTGCAAAGAGAAATGCCAAACAAAGGAGATAAAGCTTTAGACACGGTAGTTGGTTAAGTGACAATTGATATTTTCAGAAATATTACAATTTTACAGAGTTATTTCGACCTAATTTTGGATTATCTTCACTTTTCCTGACGTTAACGAAAAATACCTTAGAAATAGTGTTTATTAAGCGCTCTTTTTTGGCTACCAAGTGGTGAAGTCACACGATCTTTCCCTTGAAGTCACAATCTCTCCGCATTTTCTATCACGCCTAAACCGACCTAAAGCATTTAGAAAGGTAGTTCAGAGAAATTACTTTTACAAATCTTTAATAAATACTATGGCTTTTAATACAACATCGACGATCGCTGAAGATTGGAACGGCGGATATAAGTTGGAACTTTCCCTTGGTAATGATCAGGGCGCGGATAATTGGACATTAAATTTTAATTTACCCTACAAAGTATCTGCCGCCTATGGAGTAGATCTGATCCAGAATACAGACGGCAGCTATAGCATGAGTGGGCAAAATGGCTGGGCGGATCTGGCTCCAGGACAAACAATTAATCCGATTTTAATCGTTGAGGATCAAGGACAATACGCCCAAGTACCTCAATTTTTTGAACAACAGAGCAACCCGGTTAGTACTCCGATTAATATTATCGATAGTCCAAGCCAGATTGATACTAATAATTCTAGTGATCTGCCAAGTGGTGCTTATACTATTGATGTCGATCGCGATTTTGGGGGAGATTTAGCTAGTGCGATCGCCAATGCTAAGACTGGGGACGTAGTTCAATTGAGAGGTCACAGCTATTACACCTCAGGGATCACCATCGATAAGGACATTACCCTAGATGGTCAAGAGGGTTCGGTAATTAACGGTAATGGTACTTTAAATTCGATTATCACCCTGAGTCCAAATGCTTCTGGCGCAACTATTCAGGATCTAGAAATAACTAACGGCAATAATGGCATCTATGGTCATGCTGCATCTAATTTGACGCTCCAAAATCTGGTAGTTCATGATATCGGCAAGAATGAATTGACTGAGAATGGTAATCAAACGGCTATTGGCTTAGACTATGCGACTGGATTGCAATTGAGCAATACTACTATTTATGATGTAGACCGCAAAGGAATTTCTGTGGGGGATACCAATGGCGCGCAGATTACCAATGTTAATGTCAGTTCGGTGAATTTGGCCGCGCATCACTCCCAAAGTCATGATGCTGCTGGGATCAAGTTTTACAATACTAATAACGTTGTTTTAAAAGACAGCCATTTTGAGAAGATTAACGCTTTTCATATCTGGAGTGACACCACCAACGCCACCACTATGGAAAATAATACTGTGAGCAATGTGGGTTCAGACTTTTTAGCTCCCAGTTTTAATTCCAATGTCGAGATTGCCGGGATTTATAACGAGAAAAGTTCCAATTCAATTGTTCGCTATAACGAGGGAACTACGGTCGGTGATTTTACAGCCTTTAAATCCACTGAATTTTCTACCCAAACCTTAACCCTGGAAGATAATAACTTCTCCAAAATTGAACTAGGCACCACAGATTATTGGGTCAATCAAGCAGCAGAAATTGCGATCGCCACGACTGAAGACCCTGCTGCGGCTGATTTTAGTTTGGTTTCTCAAGAATACTATGCTCAAGCAGTGTTTTAAACTATGAGCTATAAGCTATAAGCTATAAGCTGTGAAATCGAAACAGGTTTCCAGCTTATGGCTGTTTTTTCATGGTAAATTGTCGAAAAATAGTTAAAATGAGTACCTAAACAAAATTAATTACATACTTGACTTGCTCTTTTCCCTTTTCCCTTTTCCCTTTTCCCTTTTCCCTTTTCCCTTTTCCCTATCTCAACCAGGAAATTAATTTTACACAACTACTTAACTGGCAACATTCCATGACAACAGTGAACAAGGTAAAAAAGCTAGTGGTCGCCACTGGGAATCCTGGAAAACTAGGGGAGATGCAGGAATACTTGATTGGTTTACCTTGGGAGTTGACTTTAAAACCTGCTGATCTTGATGTGGATGAAACGGGTACTACCTTTATGGCGAATGCTCGCTTGAAAGCTTTCGAGGTG
>JBJOPG010000294.1:0-7948 GCA_046050865.1 Cyanobacteriota bacterium | reverse complement strand
ACATAGCTGCAATCTGGAATTTTATTCATCACTACAATGCAACCAGGCGGCTAAAACTTGGACTTCCCTAGTTCTTCCTTTCCTTCAGGGCACTACCCAAATCCTGAAGACGATTAAGACGCTGTTCTAGCAATCTTCCGCTTAACCCCACTGAAGCAAAATAGGGATTTGTCCACAAAGAACCAGCAAAAGATAAATGGCGAAGAAAATAAAGCCAATAGGTTAATGCTTCATCAGTCACTTGAGGATAAATAAGCTGGCGAGTACCTGATTTATCGGAACACAAACCCGCATTGCTAGCACAAGTTATCAATGCTGTAGCCATGCGAATTGTAGTTGCAGATGACCAATCTTTGTCTAGTCTTTCTTTGAGCCAACGAACTACCACATCGCGATCGATACTATGCTGACCATTTGCTCGTCTTTGTTCTAGAAAAATGCCTGAAAACTGGCGATAGATAGGATCTGATAGCTGTAAATGCCAGTGACATATATTCTGACGGGTAGCAAGTTCACTAGGACACCACTGCTGCAAAACCCCTAAAGCAATAGGATAGGTATCAAAGCGATCGCCAAAATTCTTTAAAATAGTACGAACGCGAGCCAGACTTTTATTGCCAAACCAACGTTTTTCAAAGGCGACAATTTCTTTATCTTTTTTAGAAAGCCTTAAATCGTTATGCTCCCAATATTCACGGCTTTCTTCTATTGCCAATGACATCCGTAGCAGCCGAGAGTGAAATTTTTCCACCTCTGCACCACAAGACAAAATATTCTCAGTCATACTTGGCTCAAGAACCTTCATTCCCTCTTCTCCTGTACGCGATAGAAAGGCATTGGGTATTTATCGACAAGAGGAATTAGCCCAGAAACTAGATTTTTAGCTGCATCGGTGATTAATTCTGGTATTGCTTCTTTAATTTCTCGTCCTTCAGGAACGATTTTGCACTGAATTTTTGAGTTTAAAGTTTGAATAGCTTGCTCAAAAGCCTTTTTGTCGAACTCTTCTTTAAGATCGAGAGGAAAATTTAGGACATCGTGAGGCTTGCTACCATTCTGCCTATGAAACGATAAACGCTCTTCCAATTTCTCATCAATCCCAAATCCCCAGAAAAATATAGTACGAACCTCATCAGGTTGAGCTAGATTTGTTCGCTTTTGCCTATCCGCTTGGATAGCAACTTTTCGCACTGCTTCCAACAAAGCCCACTCAAATGTTCGTGGAAAAAGTCGCCTAAATAAATTCTCGCCTCCCCATTCATCCAGCAACTGCGTACTCCACCACCCCAGCCGAGGTGGTTCGGTTAACCCTTCTCCTGCCCAACTGATAAAAAGTTGTAGCATTAAAACCACATCTAGTTCTTTTGAAGCGATCGCGCTTACGAGTTTTTTAGTTCCTGTATCAGTTTGAATAAAGCTCAAAACGGTAAATAATAAGTAAAATATATATGCTTATTAGCCTACCCAAATAGAGCTACTAAACTCTTATTGTTCTCTCTTTTTCCGTAGAATCAAGGATGATTATCTTTCCTAAAATGTTCAAGATGTCAAAAGAGAATCAGTTGAAATGTTAGATTGCAGCGATTTAGAAATATACGATCGCATCACACTGCCAGAATCTCTTAAAATACCTCAAAGAAGCCGTTTATACTCTCTCAAACCCATTGCAATAGAAACACCATTTGCCGAAAGTCTCAGCAGCTATTTGACCAGATTAGCTCAAGAACATTGTCTTCCTTTAAAGAAGCTAATTATGGGAGAAATAGCCCCTATAGTTTTAGGCAATCGATATCAGCCAAAAATGCTGTCAAACAATGTCAGCATAATTTTGGGCAACAGCAATGCGAAATCTGCCATCAATGGCATGAGAGACATGACGAGATCGCTTGTTAATGCCCTAGAACAATTAACCTTGCGTCAACATTTAAGGTATCTATCTTGTTTAACCTGGAAAGCAGTAATAAAAGAACAAGGATTATTTCGTCAAAACAAAGCCTGGTGTCCGCAGTGTTTTGAACAATGGCGACAAGAGAGCAAAACTATATATGAGCCTTTACTATGGTCGTTTAAAGATGTTAAGTACTGCCTACAGCACAATTGCAAGTTATATGATCGCTGTCCACATTGTGACTCTCAACAAAAAGCGATCGCCAATAATTTTCGCTTAGGTTATTGCCATAAATGCAAACAGTGGCTTAGTTATAACGATTGCGATACTGAAACCAAAATCAATGAAAAAGAATGCCAAGTCATAACAGGTATTGGAGAGTTAATTGCCACCGCGCCTCTTTTAGATTCTCCACCTACCCTTCCAGACTTGATTCAAAAACTGCAACTAATTCAATTTTCGTTCGAGCGATCGCTACGCCAAGATTTAACCCAGTTTATAGCGTTAGGAAAAATTTTAGAGCAGTTGAAAATTGCCATTACACAACACCAGGACAAGCCTTTAAATTTAGTCGGCTTAATAATTCCAGTATGTAGTTTAGCCAAAATATCTGTTGGTCAATTCATCAAAGAAGATGTATCAAGTATCAGCAAGATACTTGACATCAATTTTATTTGTCATCGGTAACAATTTAGTGTGTGAGCAACGCCTAAAGACATTTAACCAAGAAGCAGCCGGGAGCAAGATCAAAGACCGGAACCGAAATATATAACGTGAGCAACGCCTAAAGACATTTAACCAAGAAGCAGGGCAGACCCTGCAATCCATATTTGACAATAGCTGACAATCATTAATGCAAGCACTTATCCAAAAACACTGCAATTTAAGCTCACTACTACACAATAACAAAATATTTAGTCCCTAAAACCATCGCAAACTGTAAATGGCTAGATTGACTGCTGTTTATAAACTTCAACGATTTTTGCTCTGCAAAACTGCATGACAACCAGAGGTGCTTGCATTTTATGCGGTTTGAATTAGTGTCCAAGAGTGATCGGGTGGAGAATCTAAATCTAATTCCTCAAGAGAATAACGCTGCCATCTCGTTCCCCTAGAGCCAACGTGGTCAACCCAGTAGGGCAATGTAATCTTGCCCGTATTATCCAATATCAACCATTGTTTAGACTGACTCAAATGACGCTCAGAAGCTAATCTAATCGAGTTAACCAAGTCACTACTTTCTCCTAAATACAAACAGCCAAAACGTTTTACAGCAGCAGGATTAGCTTTAGCTTGCTTAATCTTTTCTACAAGATTTGGCTTTACTTCTTCTAGCGATGATTCCACCCAAACAATAAATTTAATATCTGTCAAAATCTCTTGATGTTCAACTGTAGTGTTTCTTTGATGACTATAATCTTTTTCCTTGAAGCGTCTCATCTTTCTCAGTACCTTGGATTTTTGCGGTTGAGACAACATAGCTATTGCTAGCTTAACTCCACAATGTCTTTGAGAATCAGTTTCCCCCACCAGTGACAACAACATTCCATACACTGTCGAAGGCGGAGGAACAGAATAGGTTTTACCATATTCCCGACTGCGAGAGGCGCGAAAAGTAGCGCAAGGAACGTGAATATATAAAGTAATTGAATTCATTTTTGTGTTTTAGCCAGATTAATTTCCAGGTCTTGTGCGATCACTGTTTTTAGTTCGGCAATTGTCTTCTTTCTTCCTGAACGAATATGAGCCTTGTCCAGCACCAAATCTTTGGCAATTTTGCCCCCTATCCACAACTCATCTGGATCGATATCTCCATTGGCTAACGATTCAATTAAACTCGGTGAGATAGAAGGTTCGGCATAAACCCCTGGACTAACTTCCAATTGCTCAAAACAATAAAATATATCTGGCGAACTATCCTGCGTCCACCGTAAGACCATACTTTCTGGAGAAAAATTATAGCAAAAAACATTGTTATGTCCTCCTACCTGACGAATTGACATCAATCCATCGAGTACGGTAAAAATCCGCGATTGCTCTTTAAGATGATTGCAGTCTAAAGCAAAGACATATTGATAGCGAGTATTGTGAAACTCAATAAAGTGTAGAGAAGTACTATCTTTCGCTCCACTTTTAGAGTTAAAGGTAACTCCTCCATCAAAAGGAGTTAGGGAAAAGGCACGGTTGACTCCTAATGCTCCCATTCTTTGTGGGTGTCGGGATCTAGTCTGAGTTGAGTTGTTTTCTGTTGTCGAATCATTATCCTGTTCATCAACATTTTCTGCTACTTCTCTTCTAGCAGCTTCAGGGCGCATATAGCCCAATACATCATCGTCAATAAATTTTTCTGGATCGAAGTTTTGGTCAATCCAATAATTAACGAATTCGTCACCATCCCAATTGCGATTGACTGGATAACCATTTTGCTGCCAGTAATAACGTAATGCCCAGCGTATGGGATCGCTATTGACTACCGAGTGAATTCTATTGTGCCATTTTGCCTTTTGTAGAGGGCTAGTATTGCCTTTGCTTTTGTCATGATTCAAGGAAGCTGAACCATAGTGGGTTAAGAGCGTACCAAATAAATAATATCTAGGCATATAAAACTTATCTCTGTGTTTCGGGGAAGATTTCCAGAATAGGTTCTTTGAGTAGAAACAAAATAGCTGCTTGGTAATTAACTTCAAGTAACATCTTCCAGAATCCTATTGTTATCTCGCGTAAAGAAAACCTTCGCGGTTTGTAACTAGCTAAAGCCAGTAATGATAAATTTCTGGTCTTTTTCCAATTCATTTCGCTAACTATTAGAGGTAGAATTTGCTCCCATTGATCGTATAGCGAGGAATTTAAACCCGCTCTGGATAAAAAATCAGCCAAAAAGTCTTCTAAAGATTCTTGGTCGTAACATCGACTCAATTCGCTTCTAATAGAATCATATTTCTTATCGATTTTGATGCGATTTTCCTGCTTACTTCTTTTAGGATCGTAAGTCTTAGCATAGATCTTCCTCAAGGCTTCGTGAAAAGCGCGAATAAAGTCTTGATAGATTTGTAGTTTTGTATCCTGTTCGAGCATGGCAAGTAACCCCCGACGATTAAAAACTAGTTGCTTGTCTAAATCTTCAGATTCAAATGGATCTGTTTGGTAAAGCGTCTCCCATAAATCCCACCACCAAGGTAAGTCTTGGGCTAAATTGCCAGCAATGATGGCGCGGATTGAGTTAACTTTCACTGTGAAGCTTTGGTTGTCGTAAATAAATATTTTGTTGTCAATAAAATTTTCCGATACAAACTGGTAGTCCTCGACTGCTTGAGGTGTAATGGTAAAGTCTTCAGTTTCTACAATAATTCTTTGTCGAGATTTTTTGTTGAGTTTCTCGTAAACTAAAACCTGACAATTTTGTGGCGAAGTAATTTCTTCAGCAGAACTATAGTACTTTAAAGCTGCTTCTCTCAGATTGGTTACAAAACAATCTTGATATTCTCGATCGCACGACTGCCAACATCTATTGGCTGCTGCTTCAAAATCACTGGCATCGGGAATAACTATGGCATATCTGGCTGCTTGTTTCTTATCTCTTTTGGTTAAATTGGAAATTAAAGTAAAGTACTGACAGACAATCGGTAAAAATAATAGAGCAAAAGCATATTCAATTTTTTCTTCTATCTTTGTCACTTTATCTAACTTGGCATGGCGTACTGTCGCACCAGGATATAACCAACTGACAATTTGTATATAACCATCAATTAGATATCCAGATTCGTCACATAAATCTTTGGCAAAAGTCTGATGAACGTACCAATTTAAAGCTCTGTATTTTAGCTTGATGCTTTCACCATCGATAGCTAACGTTTCCGAACAGGCTCTCTCTTTTCTGTAGAATTTGTTGAGCCTGAGGAAAGTATCGTGAATTGCTTGATGATTATGTATCTGGTTGATTAGGTTTAAAGACTTTGAACCAATAAATTGAATCAACCCAAAAGGATTGATTTGGAAAGACTGCTTGAGTAGCCAATCGATTACGGGAAGATCTTGTCCCTGCCCTAAAGGACTAGCTCCGCGTCGCCACTCAAGAGTAATAGTAGTGGTAGTTAAATCCCATTTTAGATTGCCTGGACGCTGGTTTGGAGTGGGATATTTTTTTTCTAGTTGCTTTAAACTCATCCATAGTCCTGTCATTCCGCCTCGGTGGATATACGTTGTATCTGAAGCGTTGAGATCTAGAGATAGTTTAGGTTGGCTGGCTATTATCATGGCTGGGATCGTGATTCCTCCAAGAGGGAACAAAAACACCACACATCATTTTTCTTTTGCCACCAATGCCTTGTTGTTGAAGCTTAATTGAATCTGACTCCGATAAGTCGGTAACTTCTACTCCATATCCAATGAGAGGAAAAGTTCCCTCTTCTTTTCTCATCACTAGTTGCCGACACTGCAATTGTCCGTTCTGTTTCTGCAACAAATTTATCTCGCCTGTTATCCCTAATCTTTCCAATTGACGTTGTGCTGCTTCGATAAAGTCTTGTGGCATTCTAGAGCGTCGAATAATAACTAAACGGGAATAGAGGCTGGAAGCAGGTGTTAAGACTTTGTATTCGGGGATACCGATGTGAAACTGGCTTGCGCCGATTTTGAAGGTTTGTTCGACTAGGAATTGATAGATCAGGGGGATTTGTTCCAAGGCTATTCTGATTTTAAGTTTTGAGCGCTTGGTTAACTTTAATTGTTTGTATCGGTTGGGTTTTCCCGCAATGGGATGGATACCTATATCTAGCTCTGCCTTATGTATGTTTGGACAAAGGTCGGACAGAGCCGAGTAAACTAAATATCCGTTATCTAGCGGTAAAAATCTTCCTTTTAGAGGAAATACTACATCTACATAAGAAATATCTATCATGAATAAACTTGTAAAGTGTTTAAAGACTGACAAAGAACACTTTTACTAAAATATAGTCGAATATAATATGTTTCGAGGCTCGAACTCAGCTAGTTTAGAAATTATTTAGATTTGAGGGTAAAAGTTAGTTGATGAAATTGAGTTATTAATTCTGCTTCAATTTTAGATATTGCTTTAAAGCGATCGCACTCAATCCACAACACCTCAATTTTTGACTCATCTTTTTCACCTAAAAAGCTAATATCCTGAAATCTCTGTTTTAGATTAGTGCTAGACCCGACATAGGCAAATTGGACAAAATCCGTTGCTAAAAATGCACCCATTTTTTCAGGTAAGAGATCGCATTCTGTCAGTGGTAAAGTTCGGATGGGAGAAAATATAAATTCTTCAGACAAACTACGTTGTTCGGCTAAGGGGATATTGCCTCTGCCTATTTGTTCGACTAATTCCGAGCGCGATAAATTAAATTCTTCAGCTAGTTTATCTAATCCAGCGATCGCTGTGGGAGTCAAGGACAAATTTACTCTTTTTTTGACTTCATCATGAAGTTCTGGAACTCCTTTAGATTTCTTTTGTCCTTTGGGCATTATTACAAGTTTTTTAATAGAAGAAAACTGCTGAAAACTTCTTCAGTTTAATCTTAATTGCTAGTTTGATTAGCACTTAATTTAGTCCCTCAATATTTTATTACATTCATTCTGACGAAAAGGCTGCTCCATGAAATACAATCTATTTACAAAACTTTTAGATTATACACAATATATTTATATATAATCTAAGTAGTAGAATTATAAGGACATAAGCTGATGTTGTCCCAGGATTTTCAAAAATGGTGCGATCGCCTTAATCTCTCCCAAAAAACTCGACAGCTAATTGAAAACATCCGCTCTTCTGAACCATCTCGTTTGGTTAGTGGTAGAAGCAATAATGTTTGCGGAAGATATCCCAGTCAAAAAATGGGGAAAACAATTCAGTTCGAGTCTCATCGGGTTGAAGCACCTAAAATTTATGAATTAGAACAGGACGAAAATGTTCTGGAATACTACGATCAACCACCACCAATCAAACTTAATTACCAAGGCAAGAATGGTAAAAGGTTAGGGAGAATTCATACTCCAGATTTCTTTGTTTTAGAGAAATCTGGGGCAGGTTGGATTGAATGC
>JBJOPG010000293.1:0-5158 GCA_046050865.1 Cyanobacteriota bacterium | reverse complement strand
TTTAAAACGCCATTGGCGATCGCTGTAGCCAAACTAGTTCGTTGTAACATAGCTTGGGGATTTAGCCAGGCGGATTGAGTATTGCTATAGCCATCGGGGGTTGAGCATCGATAGGTGGGCATTGATAGCTGAAATAGCATGCCCCGTAATCTCCTGAGTTCAGGTTGTTGAATCTCCCCCATTCTCACCAATGAGATCAGATATTGGTAAGGAGTTTGAAACTTTTGCCCATAATATTGGGGATCGTTAAATTCCTGACTATGAATCAAAGCATCCATAACAAGTCGAATGTTGCCTTTAGTTTCCAGAAATGTCTTAGCTAAATCGTTAACCAAAGATTCGGGGGGTTCATCGGCAACAAAATACTGCGCTAGCTCATAACTAAGATAATGAGCCGTGGCAGGATGATTTGCTAGTATTTTCAGCGCCTGCTGCCCTTCTTCGACTCCGTTGGCTGCAATTTGGTGTCCTAAAAACACCTTGTCTTGATGATCGTGACGATTATCATAAAAGAAAAAACCTGCATGATTTCTTTGTTTGTCCAGGCGATCCATGCCCCAACCCGTGAAGATCCGAGCCAGCGCAATCACGTCATCTTGACTATAGCCACCATCTACCCCCAGAGTATGTAACTCCATCAACTCGCGAGCATAGTTTTCATTTAAACCATGGTTGCTCTTTTTGCCCACAGGGCTTTCAGGGTCAATATTATTATTGTTATCCAAATACATCAACATGGCGGGATGCTGGGCTGTCGCCAGCAACAAATCATAAAAGTTTCCCAGAGCATGAGTCCGAAGTTGGTTTTCATAATCGTTTAACCAAAACCTAATCGCTCCTTTCTGACCATGAACATTAAAGTGATTAAACCAAAAATCCACCATCACTTCTTGTAACTGACGACGGGAATAAATCGCCCTAGCCACATGAGCATCCGCCGCTTCATTCATGGCTCTGACATTAAGCTTTCTAATATCTAACTGTATTTTTTCTTGCTGCCGGCTCAATGGTGGTGCGTTTTCTAGTTTTGACCGTAGAGCGACAGCATATTGAGACAGTTTAATTGGGTCTTGATTAAGGGAATCCAACTGAGCCAAATAGTTCTCTAGTATGAGAGATTCTTTGATCGATTGAGGTCTAAGCTGAGATTGCAGATGAGCTTCAATCCCCATTCGATCAACTTGCGCTAGGTCGGCTGAAGTTACTCCAAAGCTCAATCTTGACAACATATGACTCTGAGGGAGAGGTAATTCCCTGGCATTTACATAGCTTGAGCAATTCAACCAGAAAATTCCGCTTAAAATCATGCTGACAAGTATTTTCGGCAGTTTTTTCCCCACAGATCTACAACTAAATCTACAATTAATTCGATTAAGCATTGACGTTTCCCGTAAATCAAATTTTTTATCAGATTCAAATTTTAAGTACTAAATTGAGATTTGCCCTTTGCTTGACGTTTTTTTGAATTATTGGCGCTCAATCTAAAAGCTAAAAGCTAAAAGCTAAGAGCTAAGAGCTTTTTTATAAATAAGACTTTGCAGATTAATGTCTGAATGGCGATCGCTAGATCGTTGATTTATTTTTATTATTTAGATTGATGAAGTTGCATTAACAAAGATTGCAATTATGAATCGTTTTTATTAAAAGTCAGATATCATCTGTGTATAGATACAAAAATCAATTAGAAGCTATTCACAATAAGTTTTTCTTGATCCCTAGCTATTATTGCTGGATTCTTGTGTTTCTAATCAAGAACTGTACTAGACGATTGGATAAAAATCAGCAACAACCTTTAGGAAAATTAATATCATGAAGACTTCTTCAGATTTGGGTCAATCCGTTACCTTTGCTTTGCTTCTGGTATTTAGTAGTGTGGCAGTAATTCTATTAATGTCACTAGTTGGTAATTAGATTTGAGACTCTAGGAGTTAGGAGAATTAATCTAGTTACTCTTTGATTGGTTCTCTAATCTTTTAAAATGGTTTTAGAAACTAGTCTGGTCTTTTTGCGATCGCCTTCGGATAATTCCTTGCCAATTTGTAGTCGCGTGGCATTAGACTGAAGGATCGTTGCTCCAGTTTTATCTCCTAGTTGCAGAGCAGTTTTAGCGGCAGTTTGTAACATAGTGGCGGCACCAGTATGATCGCCAGCTTGTAACTTGGTTTCGGCAATTTGAGTTTGACGATATTTAGCTAAAGTCAAAATATGGTTGTGGACTTGATCGCTGGGGTTCGGCTGGTATGACTTCTGGGATTCTAATTCTATAGCTAAAACGTCAGAGTGAAGATTTTCATGATTACTACCAGGGTCATCATATTTGAGTTGAACGACGGCAATTTTATGGGTACCTGGAGACAACTGGTTGATATAGAAATTAATCAGAATCACTCTGGGGCAATCCATCATCAGATCTCCTAAGCGGACGGTAAAGTAGTTTCCTTCCATCTGGATCGGCAGTTCGATGGTTTCGGGGGCGACCTGTGCCACGGGTTTTAATTCAGCCAGACGAACTTTCGGCATTAATTCCACCGTCAAAGAGCTGTTGGTTAAACCTACAGACTGAGCGCGGGCAAATAAGCGTTCAAACTCCTGTACCGCTTGGCTTGGTTCTTCAATGTAGACCAGAGTTCCTTGAGCAGAATCGGCAATCTGTTCTAAAACATCTTGATTCCAATGCTCACCAAAACCCAAAGCATCAATGGTTACGTTGTATTCTGCTGCTAGTGCTGCCAACTTCAAACAGCGACTATTATCACCATGTTCATTTTCACCATCGGTCAATAAAAAAATCCGGGAGACACAGTGTAGGTTATGAGATGCCACTTCTTTAAGTCCCAAACGTAGTCCTTCATCAATGGCCGTCCCACCATCAGCAACCATCAAGCGAATTTTCTGTTTAATGGACTCAAGATTCGTTGCCAACTGGTTAGAGACGATCACTTTTGCCCGATGGTCAAAAGTCACCACGCTCACCCGATCCTCTGGCTTCAGTTTTTCGATCAGGCGAATAGCAGCTTCTTTCACCATCTCTAAGGGTTTTTCTGACATCGAACCACTGCGATCTAAAACGAGACAAAGATTCAAAGGTAGTTGTGTCGTCTGATCATCAGGAATGGCAGAAATCGCCAAAGAAAGTTGACGCTGACTATTATTTATCTGAGCATCAATACTGATGTCACTAAGATAAGACTGGAGACCGACTTTCATAACTGTAAGAAAATACGAAACTTATGACTCCATGTTAGTCTGAAATAAATTCCGAATTAAATTTTGTTATTAAAAATTGCCTTAAAGAGGGGCTTTGTCGCCCCTCATATCTAAAGATCAGTTAAGTCAGCTAGATATAATGAATTTCAATCAATACTAATGGAAGTGGGTGAACTATTAGCTGTTGTTGAAGGAGCACTAGAACCTTTGCGAAAATCCGTGTAAAGGCGATCGCGCCAAGCAAAGAAAGGTTCAAAAGTAAGATTATCCCCTAACCCAGGAATTCCTTTCCCTTTGAGAGGATCGGGAATATCCAGATAAGAACCGGTGGGAAACTTCAAATAGATACTTAATCCAGCTACCGCTAGATCCGCCAAAGTTGGTTTGTCTCCTGTTAAATAGGGTTGATCCTGCAAAATTAGACACAAAGCTTCTAAATCTTGAGTCAAACTCTTTTTGGCTTCTTTGACAGCATCCCCTCCAAAGCCCACTCCTGTTCCTAGTACATCCAGCACTGCTCCAGGAATTGCTCCTATGGCAGTTTTAACCAAGTCAGGGGTATTAGCAGGTAAGAGAGAAGTGCGAAAATTCTGATTTTGATTCAAAGCACCAATAAAAGCCTTCCGTCCCTTGGCACCAATCGAAACATCTGCCCATTCTTCCATGAGTAAACATTGTCCCTTGGTCAAGGCATCTGTCGGGAGGATAGGATGTTCAGGATACTTGCGTTCAAGATATAAAGCAATTTCTGTAGAATCAGCAATATAAGTACTACCGTCTTTGAGCACTGGTACTTGGCGACTACCTGACTTCTGCATCAGTTCAATCTGTCCCACTCCTGGGGTGACTTCGATTTTACGATACTCTAGTTGCTTGTAGTCTAAGATCAAACGGACTTTTTCAGAATAGTGAGATAATTCAAATTGATATAGCTCTAGCATTAAAACTCCTTATTATCAGATCAATTTTTTTATCGATCTTTAATTTACCTTGTTCCAATAATTGATGGCATCAGTCTCAAGTCTAGGCATTTTCACCTAAATTAGCAGAAATCCTCTAATTGTCTTTAGTATCGTAAGGGCGAACGGCCGTTCGCCCCTACAGAATCATGTGTTGTGTTCTCTTTTTAAATTGGTATAAAAATGTCCAACCATCTACAATCAACTAAAAGTCTTTACCTACAGAAACACGTTGATAATCCCATTAACTGGTGGTATTGGTGTGAATCAGCCCTGGCAGAAGCAAAACGGGACAACAAGCCTATTTTTCTTTCCATTGGTTACTCTAGCTGTCACTGGTGTACGGTAATGGAAGGAGAAGCCTTTTCTAACCAGGCGATCGCCGATTATCTCAACGCTAACTTTCTGCCGATTAAAGTAGACCGCGAAGAAAGACCAGACATTGACAGCATTTATATGCAAGCCCTGCAAATGATGACGGGACAAGGAGGGTGGCCGTTAAATATCTTTTTAAACCCTGAAGATCTGGTGCCTTTTTATGGCGGTACTTATTTTCCTGTGGAGCCGAAATATGGTCGTCCTGGGTTTTTAGAAATGCTTCAGTCCATCCGCCGTTTTTATGACCAAGAACCAGAAAAATTGCTAGCTTTTAAAAGCGAAATCCTCAGCAATCTGCAACAGTCGGCAACTCTACCTGCTAATCAAGAAGCGAGCTTAGACCGAGACTTACTTAGTCAAGGAATAAATGCAAATACCGCTGCGATTCAGCCCAATGATTTTGGTCGCCCTAGTTTTCCCATGATTCCCTACTCGGCGATCGCTTTACAAGGTAGTAGATTGCATCAGGAATATGCTTACGATACTCAAGCACTATCTCAACAACGCGGTTTAGATTTAGTCACAGGGGGGATCTACGACCACGTAGCTGGGGGATTTCATCGCTATACCGTAGATAATACCTGGACAGTGCCTCATTTTGAAAAGATGCTCTA
>JBJOPG010000292.1:0-5181 GCA_046050865.1 Cyanobacteriota bacterium | reverse complement strand
GCTCTTTTTTCACTTCTACCCAAATTTTCTATTTCCTCGATTAAATTTTCCCAATCTAATTGATTTAATTTACCTGTTTTTAAGAGTTCTATGGTTTTTTCTAACCACAGGTAATAATCTTGCTCGTATAGTTGCTTTAATTCTGAAACTTGAGTACTCACCTATTGTTTCTATGATTTTGCTAGATGGGAATTATTGAAATTATAACCTGAGCTGAAGAGTAGGGCGATCGCTAACTCTCTTTGCATCATAACCAACAGAGTAACAATGCATAAACGTTATCGTTTAGTTAGTAATTTCGAGCATGTGCAAATTTTGACCCGCAAAATATTCCATAAGCGCCGTCATATAATTGTTTGAGGGTTCAATATCGACAATTTTCAGAAGTTCTGTTCCAGATCGTGAAAGTGCTACTCCTGCCAACCTAAATTCTTGATTATTTGGTCGTTCTGTAGATGGAAGAAGACCATAGTTGCGATTTTGATGAGAAAACGGTAATCCTACTTGATTATTTTCGTTCGCGATGCACATTCGATAGTCCATATATGAATCGTAGTCAGGGATTATTAGACCGTATTCGTGCAAAATATTTAGTTGTCCAAATCCAAGACCGTAGTTCTGAAGCGCATTTTGTGATGGGTGACCGCCGAGTGATGGAACACGTGCATCAATGTATATGGTGTCAACTTTTAGAGAAACACACAGCGAACAGAAGTGACGAAAAAGAGTGGCAGCATGGCTATCAAGCTCTCCCAACAACTTGACAGTTTTGATCGAGAATGAAGAAGGTCGTTGGATCTCTCCAGCTAAAATTCGACCAAACAAAAGCTGCATTTCTTCAGTGCTTTTCTGACTGGCTTCTTTTTCAAAATTATTCAACCAATCCTCATTGATCGGTAAAATGTCTGTTGTCTCATCTGACTTCGTTTTAGAATGAACCACATCTTGATGAATCTGGTGAGCTGCGATTTCAGAAACTTTGTCAAGATTCACTTGCTCACGCACAATTTTTTGACCGTATTTTTTTACGGCAACACGAGCAAATTCTGGATCGACATCCATTTGTTTGGCAATTTGGTCAGCTCCTGTAGAAATGATTTTAACGCGTGCCTGAGTTTCGGCGCGTTTTTCCGTGGCGATCCCTTCAAGATAAGAAACTGGAATATCAATAGCTGCGGTGCAAAGCTGACCAAATGCCTTAAAAGCGTTTTTCTTGATTGGAGCAGGAATCGATGAGCCAGTCACCAAGTCAGTAACAGCATCGTAAGCACTTGCCAGAACTCCTCCGTTTGAATTTTCTGATTCCATAATTGATAACATCTCGTCGATCACTCATTTTGCAATATTATTTGTAACATGCGAACACTTGTATTGCAATATCACTATTTACTTTACGAAATTGTTCCGCATAACTAATCGATTTATATAAATGGGAAAATGAGCATTGCCTACCCTATATTTGGCTGTGTTTAATATTTGGCAAAACAAAAAGGGGTCTAGCATTGCTAAACCCTTTGATGGAATATTTGATTTGAAACTATATTTTTAAACTTTAGCTTCTTCCTGAACTAACTTATCCCAACCCAATTCCTTCAGGTTGTTATTACGTCGCATCGGACGAGTTGCCAATTCTAAAATATCCCGTGCATTAGTAAAGCCGTGAATTTGGGCAAAGGTAAATTCAACTGACCACTTAGTATTAATGCCTCTGGCTTCTAGAGGATTAGCATGTGCCATACCAGTGATTACCAGATCGGGCTTTTGTGCGTAAATGCGTTGAATCTGATTGTAGTTATCGGGTTTTTCGACGATGGTGGGGATAGGTACACCCATCTCATTGCAGGTTTTTTCCAGTAGTTCTAATTCTGCCTTTTGATAACGTTTATCCATGTAGGGAATACCAATTTCCTGACAAGTCATCCCGCAACGGATTAAAAAGCGTGCCAAAGAAACTTCTAAGAGGTTGTCCCCCATAAAGAAGACAGACTTACCGCGAATTAACTGAAGATAATCTTCTAGACCTTCCCAAATCTTCGCCTCTCTTTCCTCTAATCCTTGAGGCTCAATGTCTAGTACCGAACAGATTTTTTCAATCCAGGCTCTGGTGCCATCAGGGCCAATGGGGAATGGTGCGCCAATTAACTTGGTTTTGCGACGGCGCATTAAGGTAGTTGCGGTACGAGAAAGGAAAGGATTAACCCCCGCTACATAGTAACCTTCTTCAATTACAGGTAGTTCCGTAAAGCGTTTGGAGGGTAACCAACCTGATACCTTAACCCCTTGCTTCTTGAGTTCTAGGGTCAGATTCGTAACCACAGGATCGGGCAAGGAACCAAATAATACTAAAGGCTGATGGTCTTTATATTCTGATTCTTGTTGGGTGACTTCTTCTTTTTTGCGTCCGAAGTTCAGGAGGCTAGAAACAGCGTTACGTTCTTTTTTCTCTTCTTCTAACTTAGGCGGTTTAGTGGGACATTTATGCGCCATGGAAGCCAGGACAGTATCTTCCCCTTGAGTAAAAGCGTAGTCCAAACCATTAGCACGGGCGGTAACAATAGGAATACCAATTTCTGCTTCTAATCTTGGTGCTAAACCTTCCAAGTCCATTTTAATAATCTCGGTGGTACAAGTACCAATCCAGACAATTACCGAAGGATTGCGATCGCGTTTAATTTGCAAACACAATCTTTTTAACTCTTCGTAGTCGTTTAACTTAGCTGAAATATCTCCTTCTTCTAATTCCGCCATGGCGTAGCGCGGTTCGGCAAAAATCATTACTCCCATGGCATTCTGTAAGAAATAACCACAGGTCTTAGTACCAATTACTAAAAAGAAACTATCTTCAATCTTCTGATATAGCCAGGCTACACAGCTAATGGGGCAAAAAGTATGATAATTGCCAGTTTCGCACTCGAAGTTTAGCGCAGAAGGCTCTTGTTCTTTAGCCAGTGTCATGTTTTACTTTCCTCTCTAACTTGGTCTAAGTATTGTGAATCTGAATTTAATTGTTGATTAGTTGCTTTTTTTTGGCGTTTTTTTAATTCCAATTCGGGGTCAAAATCCAGTCCCAAGGCTTGAACTAATTGTTCCGAGTCGGTAGCCAATCCTCCCGCAAAGGATAATAATCCCTGAACTGATGGTTCTAGTACACTAACAACACCTAAAATGAAATAACATTCAGGACGGCGAGGATAATAATCTTTAGCAAGTTCAAAGCTTTGCAACTTTTTTTTGCTATATTCAACAGAATCACTCCATCCGCCATTTTCATCCATGTATTTCTGTAACCAACTGCGGTTTGCTTGGTAGTAATTCAACCACTTTTCTTTTAATTCAGTTTTAAAATTTTCTGGTTGTGTGAGAATGTCTGACATGATTTTTCTAGTCCAAATAAGTTTATTGATAAACCTATTCTTCCCAGAATTAATCTTGAAGTTTAAAGCTGAAAAATGACTTGTTAATTAATTGGTGTTGGTTAATCGTAAGGTGGGCAATGCCCACCCTACCTAAAAGCTAAGAGCTAAAAGCTCTTATTTAAACCATCATCATGTCTAATTCTTCTTCTTTATCTGATTTACTTGCTTTATCTGCGGGAGGGTTTAAGTAGTAGTCAGACAGTAAAGAGAACAAGTCTCTATCTTGTGCTTCGTTGGGTACAACTCCTTCTGGTGCAGCCAAAACCTGATCGGCAATACTGAGATAGTAGTCGCAGACATAGTTGAGGGAAGGATCGCTTTCTGCCATTTCAAATAGTGTTTTGCCTTTAACGCGGGAAACACGAATATCTTCAATCAAAGGTAAGATCTCTAAAACAGGCATGGGTACGTGTTCGATATATTTATCAATCAAGTCCCGTTTGGAAGTCCGATTACCAATTAAACCCGCCAATCTGAGGGAATGAGTACGAGCTTTCTCTCTCACGGAAGCAGCAATACGGTTGGCAGCAAACAGAGCGTCAAAACCGTTATCGGTGACAATCATGCAGTAGTCAGCATAATTTAGTGGTGCCGCAAAACCGCCACATACTACGTCCCCTAGAACATCAAACAAGATGACATCATATTCATCAAAAGCATTTAATTCCTTGAGGAGCTTAACGGTTTCACCTACCACATAACCACCACAGCCAGCACCCGCAGGAGGGCCGCCCGCTTCCACGCAGCTAACGCCACCATAACCTTCGTAGATGACATCCTCGGGCCAAATATCTTCGTAGTGAAAATCTTTTTCTTGAAGGGTATCGATAATGGTGGGAATCAAAAATCCTGTCAGGGTAAAAGTACTATCGTGCTTAGGATCACAACCAATTTGCAATACTTTTTTACCTCTTTTTGCCAAAGCTGCGGAAATGTTGCAGCTAGTTGTGGATTTACCGATTCCACCTTTGCCATAAACTGCTAATCTAATCTGCCCCACGTTTCTTTCTCCCTGCTTCTTTTATATAAGAGTTTATTTAAGCTTGATCGCTAAGGGCGTAATTTTCGTATCTGCTGTTACGTCCATGTCTGCATTATGAGCTAATCGAGTCAGAAAATAAAGGGTATCTATATCTAATAAATAGTGCTAAATAGAGCATTAAGTTTTATTTAAGATAATAATACTTTTTTCTTCCTGATATTTGAATATTAGCTTTTTTAAGCTTTTAAAACAAATTTTATAGTCTTGTTTATAGGAAATAAGGACAAAAAACAAAAAAAGCAAACATTAAATCAAAAGTTAAATTGTGTGCAAACCCCTTAACTAAAGTGCATGGAAACCAAAAATTAGCTTAAAGCACGAATAAATATAGCTTGTATAGCTTATTTTGTTTTAAAAGCTGTTGACTACAGAATAGTAAGAGCGATCGCCAAACCAGTAATGTCCGTGAATACCCACTAATTTCTGGTTGATTAAAGATCGAGATTTTTTTTAAGTAACGAAGAGTTAATTTTTAGCAATTAAGCATTAAATATCAACATATATAAAGTTGGTTAAGAATTAGTCAGTAATATTGCAGCACCATACGGGCTAGAAGCTATGGACTAGTTCATTTCCTAAAGGACAAAGGCTTGAGCTGCATGTAGCTACGCAAATGAACTAAGCTATAGCGTTTCTCGTATTCGTTAGATACACTTTGGTTTTGTTTGGGAAAGGGGAAAAGGGAAAAGGGTAAAAAGCAGTACCTCATGGTTCTGGGAAAAG
>JBJOPG010000291.1:0-5965 GCA_046050865.1 Cyanobacteriota bacterium | reverse complement strand
AGGTAGTTTAAAGAATCTGATGGCTAAAGCGATCGCTTCATCAAATACTGATGGCGACCAATCAGCTTCGGCAAAGGGTAATAAGTCTTGCGGTTGAGTCAGGTTGTGTTCTAAAGCTTTATGCACTAGCGTCCCTGTCTGCATTGCGTAGGCCAAGCCTTCTCCTAAACCTGGATGTCCATCAATGAAGTGGAGTTTAAACCGTTGAGGACAGCGAGCATAGTCGGTTAAAGCGGTGACAGGAAGTTCTGATAAGCCTGAACCTACAGAATCGATTAGTAACGGTGGTAGATTTTTGGCTAAAGGAGGAGTTTGAGGGATGGGGGGCAGTGCTTTCGCATCGGTATAGGGAATAGTCTGGGTTGGGATGTTGGCAGTGGATAGACCCCTTTGGAGACGATTTAGTTCGCCTGTGTAAGGTTCAGCAGCACTCAAGATTAGATAGTCCCTAGCTCTAGTCAAGGCGACGTATAATACTCTGACTGCTTCCTGGCGATCTTGTTGTGATTGAAGATATTCTAGCCAGCTATACAGAACTGGAGTTTGGGTTTCCCCAAGGGAAGTCTTACTTTTAACCGCTACCCCTAATTGAGCATCAAAACGGATTGCTGGATAAGACTTAGGGCGTTCTTTACTGAGATCCGCTACAATCACTAAACCCCACTCTAAACCTTTGGCAGCATAGATCGTCATTAACGAGACAGCGTTATTCACCGCTATTATCGGGCGAGGTACTGCTACCTCCTTTTCAAACAAACCCTTGAGAGGCGACGCACTACCCCAAACAGATCATAAGTACCCTGTTCCAGCTCTTTAACAAACTGCCCAAATCCGCGCCAATCCGCCAATCTTCTGTCCGCCCCAGGTAAGTTCGCGATTACTGCCGTATAGCCCGTCAACCGATCCGCAAGCTGCAAGAGGCGGGAAGGAAGTTCTGATTGAGCAGACTTTAAGAGCTGCTGTAAGACTTTAACTGGGGAAGACAATTCTGGAAACTGCTCTGGAACCTGTATTTTTTGTAATTCACTCCACCAGTCAGAATCTACCTCTGATGTTGCGGTTGAAAAAGATTCTCGCACCTGAAATAACAGGCGATCGCTCACCGTGAAAAAAGGACTCCGTAACACTGCTACCAAAGCAATATCATCCTGTGGATTAGCCAGAAATCTTAATAGGGCTATTTGATCTTTAGCTTCCCTAGTAGCTAACAAATTACCACCCCCTCCAGGGGCAACAGGAATACCAATAGCTGCTAGGGCTTCACCGTATATTTCTAAAGGTTGCCAGGTACGAGTCAAAATCGCGATATCTTTCGGTTCAAGGGGGCGTGCCTGTCTGGTATGTCGATCAAATATAGGAGTTTGGCGATCAAGCATTTGCTTGATTTTTTCCGCCAGGTTAAATGCTTCTACTCTCTGACGTTCTGCCCGATTGGGCTTTGGTGGTTTCGCTTCACCTTCTTTGGTTAATGGATCGCCAACAACTAACACTTGTAGATATTTAGCTGTTCCACTGCTGTCTCCCAATGATGCTGAGGGACGAAAGCCATGGAGATCCTGATGATTTTCTGCTAGCAAGGGAGTAAACATTTGATTCAACTGATTAATTAAAGTTTCATGGGTGCGGAAGCTGGTACTGAGAATTACTTCCTTACCGTTGTTCCCCAGAATGCGATCTCGAAACTGTTGAAATACGCGAATATCCGCCCGCCGAAAACCATAAATTGATTGTTTGATATCGCCCACCACGGTTAATTCTGCTTGAGAAGTTAAAGTATTGAGTAATTCCGCCTGAGTGGGGTTAGTGTCCTGAAATTCATCGATCAGAAATACCTGCCAGCGTTGATGATAATAATCTTGTACCTGAATATTAGTTAATGCCTTGAGAGCATATAGTTCCAAATCGTTAAAGGTAAGTACTTGGCGCTGAAGCTTAAGCCGACTGAGATAGCCTATAACCTCTTGATAGGCTGACCTTAAAACGGGCAAGATTAACTTTAATTGTTCATCTGCTTCCCCCAAGGTCAAATCTAATAATCCTCGACTCACGACTCTTTTAACCAAGTCTCTTAAAGTGGTTAAGGCATTTTTAACAGCTTTCATGTCTTGCCAATTTTTGCTGCTGCCGACTCTCAGGTTAACCTGTTGAATAGTAGCGATCGCGGAGCGTACCCGAAGGGTTATCGCCTTGTTGATATTCTGCGCATTTTCCAGATCGGCGATCGCATCTAAAACTGACAGCCGCATTATTTCTAACTTATCCCCTCCTTGCCCTTGATGCTGTTGGAGGATCTCTTGACTAGGCTGCCACGTAGCATCATTAATGATAGTTTTTACAGCCTGTAATCGGGCATTGACAATTAATTGCTCCCAGTCTTGAATTCCTTGCTGGAAAGCTTGCTGTGCCGTATAGGGATCATCGAGCAACCTGCCTAAAATATCCTTTAATAGAGAATAAGGAATAAGCTGAAAAATCTCTGGGGATAGTTGCGTTAAAGCCTGCTGCAATCCATCGTCTAACCAGACTTGTCCTTCTAAATCATCCAATACTTGAAAATCCGCAGGAATGTTTAATACCTGAAAGTGTTCCTGACAGACTCTAGCGGCAAGGGCGTGGATGGTACTAATTTGGGCAGCTTCCAATTCTGCCAAGAGATCTAATCGTTGGGGTAACTCTTGACTGACTAAAGTTCGGATACGCGATCGCAATTCGGTAGCCGCCTTCTCGGTAAAAGTCACCGCAACTATTTCCAATGGCGATAAATTTTTCTCCCGTAGATAGTAAAGATATCGCTCCGCCAACATATGAGTCTTTCCTGTCCCCGCCCCTGCGGTAATTACCACGCTACAGGGTGCATAAGCCGCCGCTTGTTGTTCGGGAGTAAGATTAGACATGATTACAAATTGAATAAATAATATGAAATACAAATAAGAATGATACAGATGGATAGTCCCCGACGCGAAGCTAGTGCTAAAGCATACCGCTACGCATATCCTTTAGGGCAAGTCCCCAAGTCCCCAAGCCTTCCATTTGTAGCAAACATCTGTAGATTTCATATAAGGTCAATGGGGGTCGCTACACCACTGGTGACTTGCTTCGAGACTAGACTGAGATTATCGGATCGTCCATCAAATCGGTAGTTATCTCCACTCTGCGATTACTTAGGTCAGGATGGAGTACCTTAACATTAGGATAGGATGACAAAGCTGAAGGCGATCGCATAGCCTTCCCGGTGGGAAATCGCCAAAATTCAATTGTTAATACTCATTTTTAATAACTAATTAAATACTTTCGGAGTTTTTATGTCTTCTTCTTTCAATCAGGGAACTCTCGTCACCATTATCTGTGAAGCGGTTTTACAAGATCGCCTAATTAAGTTACTGCAAACATTAAATGTCTCTGGATATACAATTATTCCTGCTCAAGGTGCAGGTGGACATGGTAGACGGATGGGAGATATGGCTGGCTACAACACTAATATCGAAGTTAAAACGATTGTTTCAGCGGAAATATCCGATCAATTACTCGAAGATTTAAAAGACTTTCCTCAAAATCACGCTCTAATTGCCTTTAGGCAAACTGTAGAAGGTTTATTTGATTAGCTAACTTAAATTCGCTTTTTCAAAGCTTATCGCTTATCGCTGGCAAACGAGACAGCAAAGAAAAAATCCCAAAACCTAGTAACAATGCACCACTGACGGGATTAATCCAGCTAGACCAGCGACGCAATTCCAGAATCCTTTTAATTGAAGCCGTAAAAGTTCCCGCAATCACTAAGGGAGTAACATAGCCGATCGCATAGGCGATCAATAAACCTGCCCCTAAAACTAAATTTTGGGTAGATGCTACCCAAGTTAAAAGAGTTGCCAAGACGGGAGTGCTGCAAGGAGAAGCAATTAAGCCAAAGGTAAGACCCAAGAGGTAAGAACGGACTCCACGAGGTAAATCCTTACTAATCCAGTCTGTTGCCCCCAGAGAAGGAAAACGCAAGGGCAGAATTTCTAGGAGGTTGAGTCCCATGGCGATCGCGACTAAACTAACCACAATCGGTAAACCCACACCAATTTGTCCATATACCTTACCGATAGTCGTGGCAACAATCCCTAAAATTGCAAGAGTCGTTGCTAAACCCAAAGCAAACCAGCTTGACTGCACCGCTGCTTGTAGCTTGCCCGCCGATTCATAACCGCCAATGTAACCCACGGTAATGGGCAACATAGAGAGCATACAGGGGGTGAGACTGGTAACGAGTCCTGCCAGAAAAATAATGCCGATGCTCACCAGACTTAGATGATCAAGTTGGGTTGAGACTAGGCGATCGGCAAATCGTTCTAGTAAATATAGTTGCGTTTGTAAAAATTCCAGCATTAAAAAAGTTGATGGTGATTCAGTCTAGCTGTTGATTAACCCCAGACTAGTCTTGTTATAAATTCTATCAAAATACCTAATTCTCAATCTGTTCTTGCCTACAGAAGACTAATATTAGCTGACATGTTATCAAAGATAAGTCATTAGTTTAAGGAATTACAAATCTAAGATATGTTCAAAAAAGATACATTCTTCTTAATTTTACTGGTGTTTATTCCTGTTTCCCTAGCAGCACATTTTCTAGAGTGGGGAGAAACAGTTGTTTTTGTGACTGCGGCTCTGGGGATTGTTCCCCTAGCTTCTTTTATGGGTAAAGCCACTGAAGAAATTGCCGTAGTTACAGGCCCTAATATTGGCGGTTTGCTCAACGCAACTTTTGGTAACGCCACTGAATTAATCCTCGCTTTTATCGCTCTCAAAGGTGGCTTGGTGGGGGTGGTCAAGGCAACTATTACCGGCTCAATTGTTAGTAACCTGCTATTGGTCATGGGATTTTCCATGTTGCTTGGAGGATTAAAGTTCAAAGAGCAAAAATTTCAGTCCACCGTAGCCCGACTTAATGCTTCGACGATGAATTTGGCAGTAGTCGCTCTGTTACTACCGACAGCGGTGCAGTATACTTCAACAGGGATTGAGGAACAAACTCTGCAAAATCTATCCGTTGCCGTGGCAGGAATTTTAATTTTAGTCTATGGTCTAACTCTGCTTTTTTCGATGAAAACCCATGCCTATCTGTGTGATGTGGCAGATGTGGATTTAGAAGAAGGAGGAGCAGGTGAACCCAAAGTCAACTTACCTTTCTGGGTCTTTGTTTTATTGGTTGTCACCCTAGCAGTGGCAGTAGAATCAGAACTCCTGGTGGATTCTCTGGAGGTAGCTACGTCCGAATTAGGCTTAAGCGCCTTGTTTACTGGGGTAATCTTGCTGCCAATCATTGGTAACGCAGCTGAACACGCAACGGCAGTAACAGTAGCGATGAAAAATAAGATGGATCTTTCTGTCTCCGTGGCAGTAGGTTCAAGTATGCAGATTGCCCTGTTTGTCGCTCCTGTATTGGTAATCGCTGGCTGGATTATGGGTCAACCAATGGATCTCAACTTCAATCCGTTTGAATTAGTGGCAGTCACTGTCGCAGTGCTAATTGCCAATTCCATTAGTTCCGATGGGGAGTCGAACTGGCTAGAGGGAAGCTTACTCTTGGCAACGTATGCTGTAGTGGCGATCGCCTTTTTCTTCCATCCTGTGGTGGAAGGCATGATTTAACAAACCAGATCAAGTATTTATCTTCATCAAAGTAGGAATTTGGATTAACATCCTACTTCCTGCTTTTTTATTTTCCTTATATTCTTACTTATTTTATTACTTAACTTCCTTAACTTCACTGGTAAAAATAAATTAAAAAATGTACAGTATGTGCGATGAGCTATTTTTAATAAAATCCAAAAACAAAAAAAATTCGCTTTTTAAATCCCATCATTGAAGCCATAGTTTGAGCAGGCAGATAGCAACAAAAGAAGGTTTCTCTTCATTTCAAGGGCGAATCTAGATTAATATCTTAATTTCTGTATATTAATTCTGCTTTTTTATTTGTAAATTT
>JBJOPG010000290.1:0-5204 GCA_046050865.1 Cyanobacteriota bacterium | reverse complement strand
TCAAAGTCAATTAGTTGGTCGCCACAGGTACTCATGAAATTAGCAATCAAATTAAGTTGTTGTTTCTCTGACTCAGATTCCCGTTCTTTCCAGTCAAAGGTCACAGTGTAATAAACGCCGTTTTCTCCAGCCTCACGATTGAAACCAAGGGTAAAAATCCCCATACCTGGATCGCCTTGTTCCATTACTTCCTGCACTTTGTTGAATAGATGAGCGATCGATTGCTTTTTGATGTAACTACAGCAAACGGTATTTTGAGGCAGTATAGAAGAGTCAACACCAGGAGCAGCGATGAAAAATAACTGAAGCCAGAGAACATTCTCGGTTTTACCTAAAGTACCGAAGAATTTAGAAACTTTGATGATGCTGATGTCTATTTTTTCATTGGGGTTAGTCTTACGATGCTGTGCCTCGTAGCCGCCGACGAACAAACCACCATCTTTACAGTTGAGTCTCACGGAATAGGGAACATCAGGGAGACAAATAGCATCTGTGGGGCGAGTGCCAAATACGCTGAAGTTATTTGATTTTTTCATCTTAGTCATTGTTTGAATTTTCTTCGATTTGTGTAGAGTAATTTTGCCCCCCAAGGGCGGGGGAAGTTATGCTTACCAGCGTGCTTGATAGCCTGTGGTTAAAGCGTCGTATTCGTCGGAGTCTATATAATTAAAATCGTTTTCAGCCCAAAGCAAAAAATCCAAGCCATTGGTTTCATCGTCTGAATGTCTCTGCATCCCTCGGATTTTGATTTCAGCTTCAAATTCTTTAAGATACTTTGGTTGGCGAATCTCGCACCAATAGCACCCAAGAGCCTGGTTTAAATATCTAATTTTTTCGGCTACCTCGTTTTTTTTACAACCGAGATAAACTATAAAAGCGGGCTGCGTGTCTGTAGCATTGTTCCAATTATGGCGATCGCCTTTTTTGGCTTCGCAAATAGCTACACTTTGAGAGAGTTGACTGACTTCAAAACTTCCATGAGGTGATACCTCAATGGGTGATTTTATCAAATTTGAATGATACATTAGGTATGTCTCCATTAGAGATGATCGCCCCTCTTGACTAAATTCTGAGTTCCATCTGATTTACTAGAGGGGTGGTGTAAACCACTATTATTATATCATTAAAAAACGATAATTATCATATTTAATTGATAATATGCCAAGAACAAGTAAGTTACTTACAGACGAGCAATTAGCGATCGCCGAAAAAAACGGAATTCCCAAAGTTACCGTTTATAAGCGAATCCAATCGGGTTGGGAGATTGAAAAGGCAATTACTCAAGCAACGCGCAAAGCTGGCAACGTCAAGCGCAAAGATGGTTTATTTGTCGATGCTGGCAGGGCAAAAGCTAGATTCTTCAGTCTTCCTATGGAGTGGGATGAAAAGTTAACCAAAGCGATCGCTGATTCACAAATGAGTGATAATGAATGGCTCGAACAGACAATAATTAATAAGTTAAAAAGCACAAAGAAAGGCAAACTAAAATAGCTTGCCTTTGAGTTAAATTATCTATCAATTATTTATTCAGCTAGAAAGTTTTCGGCTATTTCCTGCCAATCAACTTCAGATAAAGCTGAGTTAATTAAATCGGTAAATAAGCTTGAACTTTCAGTAATTGGGTTTTGAGATTCAATCCAATCTCTTAAATTTGAAGCTAAACAATTTTCTCGTTTGTGTTTGTCTTCATGTTCTATTTTTACTTGTTCGAGTAGTTCACAGCGATATTGATAAGAGCTATAGTCGTTATCAATCCAAAGAGCAGTAAGCCAAGTCTCGTAATTATTCCAGCCATTATATTCTTTGCTGTCCATGATGCGATCGCTTTAATTTTGAGTAAATAGTTTTTGTCTTGTTGTTGTTTTGCTTACGCCACATTATCTAAATAGACATTTTTATCTAAGTCATCCCAGAATTTTCTATTAGTCTTGAAATACTCCGAAGGTTCGGACAAAATATCTTCAATCGCATACTCTAAATGATTTTTCAAGACTTTCTTAATCGAGTCTCGATTTATCGTTTCGTCATATTCCAAATAGCGATCGCCAATTATGTTTTCTACCGCATCATCTAGATCGCAGTAAGGGATTGTAATATCGTTTTGATTTTTCATGTCTGACTAAATTCTATGTTTGAGTTCCATACTCATATTATCATATTTAAATGATAATTATCATATTTAAATGATATAATAATCAAAGGAACTCAGAAAATTAGTCATGATCAATAAAACTAACTTCGTATATTCAAAGTCAGCAGCAGCAAGAATCTTAGACGTTAAGCCTCATTTAATTGTCAGATTTGAAGTATGGGCTTATGTTTGTTTTGTTCAAGTCAGAGGACAAAGACCGACATTTATTAGTAAAAAAGTTTTTAAACAGCACTTTGTAGACTGGAGAATCGAGCAATCGCGATCGCTGTGTACGGCTCAAGTAAATCAGGAACACTTTAGGGTGGTAAATCCTAGAAAGAATACAGCTTATAGTGTTTGGGCTTTTGAAGATGGTTTAGATTGTGAATGCGAGGATTATAAAAACCAGGTTTTAATTTTCAATGGTCGAGCCTGTTGTAAACATAATTATGCGGTTTTAGCTTGGCTCGGTCACAACCGCCTGAGCGATTACGTTTTAGCCCATGCTAGGGCAGCCTGATTTTAAATAAATAATTATCAAATAAAAATGATACAATAAAAAAAGGAAAGGGCAAGAAACAGACACAGCCGAGGAACGGGGAGAGGACGACCTGGCGCGACCAGCACCCAAGCAAGGCAAGGCGCGTTTTGAGTAGGAAGATTCCCACTCAAAAGCCGCCGTACAGAACACGACAGCCCACCACAGCAACCGAGGGAACACCGACCGCCAGGGGCGCAACCCAACGAGCAGCAGGCACGGGAAAAACAGCAGGGGCAAGCCACCGAGGAGGGGCAAACCCCACGCCCGAACCGACCAACCCGACCCAACCCAGCAGCCAGACGGGAAAACCGATAGGAGGAAACACCCCGCTTACCCTCTCTCTCTTTTCTCTTCTCTTCTCTCCCCGCGATCGCCTATCGGGGAAGCAGATCAACCCAATTCTAGGCTTGCCGACACCCAAGATCTAGCCGAAAAGCACAACACAGAAGTGGCAACAGAGGCAGATTAACTGTCGGGAAAGGTTGTGCTAAAATTTTGATCTTGTGGAGGCAAGCCGAAATAAATCGAGCGATTAGCGAGACAACTTTTTGTGTTGAAATGTTTGCGAATCACTGACTACTGCATAGAGGTAAAACTAGCGACGCTGTTATCAGGGGCAATCTAGCCTGAAACCTTTATCCTGCAAAAATTTCACAAAACCTAAATTGAGCGATCACGAAATTGTAAATATTGCAGCCTTTGGGTAGTTCCTGCAAAATTAGAAATTTTTATCGTTTATTGAGTTTCTTTTATAAACTCTAAGCATTTTTTACCTAGGTCAGATATTTTAGTGACACCTTGACTGCCAACCCCTAATGGATTACCTTGATTCCACATCACAATTAAATCTTGCTCTTCAAGTATTTTTAGATGATGGAAGAGTATGTCTCCAATTCCAGATGATGGAAGTATTTTTAGAGTGGAAATATGAGTTCCATCTTTTTCTTTAATATTTTTTTGACATATTTGACGAAGGATTTCAACATCACCATATTCAACATTCTCAAGAATAGAAAACAACCTCAAAGTTAATCCTTCTTGATACTGCTCGATATCGAATGAATTTACTACAGCATTTTTAAGCAATTTCCTTTTCTTGGCATCTGCTGTCTTTTCAGAAACTTTCATTGCAGCATTTATGATGGCTGCTACATCAGCAGCTTCTATCTGCTCATCAGGTGGTAATTTCTGAATGAGGATATCAATTTTATGTGAAATCTTCTCAATCTCACTAACGACCCACTTAAATTGCTTATCTTTTAGTCTTTCATCGGGTGAATATTTACCTAATCCTAAGCTAAGCGATACCACAGCTTTAATTGCAGCACCCACACCAGGAATAGGAATAATATCAGCAGCACTCAGAATTACTTCAGCAGCATCGCGCCAACTTGCTTTTTCATCTAAGTGAGAACCTAAATCTGATTCTGTTGGTGGTTCTGTTGCCTGAGTAGTCGGTAGAGGTAGCAGTGTTTCTAATTCAGTGGCTTTAATATCAGAGTCTTGATTAACGATATCTGTTGATGCTGAATTATCCATTCTGAAAATCTGATTTTTTGAGCATCCAGTTTAACTCAGGAGTGTAATAAACAGCTAGGGCGTATTGATTGATGCTGATGACTTGGATGATCCTCATGGGAAAGAGTGAGTGAATCATCTTACTATTTTAGTTTGATTGGGGAGGGAAGGCGATCGCTACTTTACTTGCGTTCTTAAAAGCAAAGCTGATAAAGAAGCTTTCAAGCTGGTAGGTTTAATCTCTTCAAGATTTAGTAAATTAAAAATCTCTGTGTCATTAACTAGCTGCTTGATAAACTCATCATCGTTTAGCTGGCTTTTATCGCCATCGGTGCAATCTCGCAGCAGTTTTTGTACTTTCTTTTGCTCTTTTCCAGAATTAAGTTTCTTCAAAGTATCTTTGACGGTTTTGCGGTTGATTCCAGACGGAAAACTATCCATTGCCATAATTCGCTTCTGAATTTTACTAATCCGCTCAGAAGTTAGGTTGATGTTTTCTAGAGTTTCTGGTTGTTCTAATTCGGAATAACGCTGTTGCTTGAGTTTCACCAGTTGTTCGTACAAAGAATGAGTAATAGTCAGAATAGTTTTCGCTGAAACTACCTCACCAGAGTCAGGGGTTTTAAATGCTGAAGAAACTGCCATTCCATAGCCATCATTTTCTTGAGTGAGGTCGTTCCAGTAGATTGTTCGTTTTTGGTTGGGAATTGGTTCGCCATTTGGGCCATAATATTCTAGGGTAAGTGCTACAAGATAATTGGGTTCATCAGGTTCATTGTTACGATGTCCGACAGCAATGGGATTGGCTTGATAATTTTCTCCTAATTCCTCAATTAGTTTTCTCAGTTCTTCGCTGTGCAAGATTTCATTTTGAGTGTAGAGGTCGCGGTTAGTTTCTTGTTTTTGATAAGTCTCTTCTTGTAAACTGCCCTGCTCCAAGGATCGGGCTTTAGTTAAACTGTGGATGAAATCGATGTATCCAGGCAAAATTTCATCATCAAAGAGAGTATCGCC